>CAYTRP010000598.1:1928-2215 GCA_964440195.1 uncultured Candidatus Sumerlaeota bacterium | reverse complement strand
CCTCGGCGGCCTGCCGGTTGTCGAAGTCGCCCCGGACGGTTTTCAGCCCGGAGAGGTCGAGGTGCTCGCCGACAACGGTGCGGATCGGGACCAGGTAGCCGAGTTCCATCAACCCGGAAGTGGTGGCGATTTCGACAAGGGAATCGAACATGTCGCCAAGCCCCTGCCCGTCGGCGCGGTAGGGGGTGGCGGTGAGGCCGATCAGGCGGGAGGCCGGCCGTTGCTCGCGGACGCGCTCGACGATGGCCTGGTAAGACCTGGCCATCGATCGATGGGCCTCGTCGATG
>CAYTRP010000598.1:0-1918 GCA_964440195.1 uncultured Candidatus Sumerlaeota bacterium | reverse complement strand
ATGACGAGGTCATAGTCCCATCGCAGCCGGTCCATGCGGCGGACAAGGGTCTGGTAGGTGCCGATCTGCACGGGCGCGGCGGGGCGGCGGCGCCAGTGGTTGGCCATGATGACGCCGTGGTCATGGATGCCGATCTCGTCGAGCTTGGCGGAAGGCTGGTTGATGAGTTCCTCGGAGTGGGCGACGAAGAGGGTGCGGCGTCCGGCCTCCACGTTGGAGGCGATGAACCCGAGGGCGGCCAGGAGCGTCTTGCCGCCGCCGGTGGCCATGACGGCGAGGACGGACTTGTTGCCCTTCAGGAACTCCGCCCGGATGAGCGCGGCCCCACGAAGTTGGTGGGGCCGGAGTTGGAACGGCGATTGGATGGTCATGTGGCCGCGTTGTGGTGGAAGTCTGGCGCATGGGGTTGGGGGGATGGGGTTGCCCCCGGGAAGCCGGAGCCTCCCGGGGCGGGTTCACAGCGCGATCTTCCGGCGTTTGGCTTCGGCGCGGATGACCTTTGCCGAAGCGAGATAGACGATCGGCGGCAGGTCGTCCGACACGACGGCGAGGTCCTTTTGCCGCGCGAAGGTCTTCCCGAAGGCGACCTGGCGGTCGGGCGGGGAGGAGTGGAGCTTGCGGAGTGCCTGGCGGATGGTGTTGTCGGAGAACAGTTCCGGGTCGCCGATGGGGCCGGCGAAGGTGTAGGCGGTTTTTCCAACGATTTCATTCGCGTTTGCGATCTTTTCTTCGGGCTTCATGTGTTCGGCCTTTTCTTGGTGAGTGGTCATTCAGTTTCAGACGGCGGTTTTTGTGGCGGGGTCCTCCTTTCCAGCGCCTCTATTCTGGCGTTGAGATCGCGGATCCTGAAGACCGTGTTCAGGTATTGGCTTGCTGATCCGAACGGGTGTTCGAGGCGCGTTTCCAACGCCTCGCGCTCTTTGCGGAGGTTGGCGAGTTCGAGGGCGTCGGAGAGGAGAGTCATGGCTCGGCCTCCTCCTTGTCGCAGGGGCACGCTTTTGCCGCATAGACTTCGCGCCATGCGGCCACTTCCGTCAAGATCGGCGGGAGCGCGATAGCGACCAAAACAAGCAGGGCGATGGAAACAAAACAGCCACAGCCGTCCAAGTCTATCTTTGTCGTTTTCTCGCTCATGGCGACTCATCCTCCTTCCCGCGCTGGCGCTCGGACCAGCACGGCGCTGGCCACCGCTTTTGCAGCGCGATACCGGTCCTCCGGAGGACATCTTTCAAGCGCCTTGTGGTAATCCTTTCGAGAATGAGAAAAGTCCTCGCAAGTAAGCGTGTCCGGCGCGGCCTTTTCCAATTGTCGCAATGCCTCTATGACGTCACCCGGCAACTCCTTAAGTTCCGCGACGCGCTTCTCCAGCGCGGCTTCGCTGGCGCGGGCGCGTGTTGCTTCCCTCAGCAGCAACTTGGCTTCGGCGCTGTTGCATGTATGCAGTGTGATACGCGATTCAATTTCAGCGAGCAACTCATCACTCATGCGCTCGGTCATGGCTGGCCTCCGGTCGTGACGTCGGCGAGAAAGCGTTTCAGACGCGCCAACGGGACTTGATCGTGCATGCACTTTGAGCATTCGTACAGGTGTTTCATTTCTTCCCGTGTCGATTCCATGATCGACACCGCCTCCCTGAGCTTGGCGAGCAGTTCCGGCGCGGCTTCAATCAGGGCGATATTTGCGGATGGCCCAGGAAACAACGGGTCGCCTAGGTTTTCACAAACACGATCCGAATAACCTGCATTGGAAACGCCGTTTATGCGCTTTGGCCACCCGGAAACCTGAATAGACTCGCTACCTATGATGCGGTTTTGCGCGTGACCGCCCCCCGGTTCATACTGCCACGGCCCCTCAGTGTGCCCCTCGAATTTCGACAGGTCCAGCGTCATGCCCCCTCCTCCAGTTCCGCGTCGATCTC
>CAYTRP010000597.1:0-2223 GCA_964440195.1 uncultured Candidatus Sumerlaeota bacterium | reverse complement strand
GAACTTCACGACAAGGGCATCGCCGATGTCGGCCGCGCGATGATGACGACGGACCTGCGCCCCAAGTCGGCGACCGCCACCGTGCGCGTGGGCGGCAGGAAGGTCACCCTCGCGGGGATTGCCAAGGGAAGCGGCATGATTCAGCCCCACATGGCCACCATGCTCTCCTATGTCTTCACGGACGCGCGGATCTCCCGCGCGCTCCTGCGGCGTGCATTGTCCTGGGCCGTGAACAGGAGCTTCAACAGCCTCACCGTCGATGGGGACATGTCCACGAGCGACATGGCGATTGCCATGGCCAGTCAGGTGGCGGGGAACGCGTCGCTCAAGGAGACGGACAAGGACTATCTCAAGCTGCGCGATGCCCTCGCGGATGTCTGCGTGCAATTGGCGCGCGCGGTCGCCGCCGACGGCGAGGGCGCCACGCGCCTGGTGACCGTCACGGTGAGGGGCGCCGCCTCGGAGGGCGAGGCGCGCGAAGTCGCCAAGGCCGTCGCGAACTCGAACCTGGTCAAGTGCGCGATCTTTGGCCGCGACCCGAATTGGGGGCGCATTGCCTGCGCCGTCGGAACGACGCGGGCCGCCTTCGACCCGGACAAGGTTTCCATCCGCATCGGCGGCACGGCGGTTTTTTCCTCCGGCGCGCCGGCAAGGATCGACAAGAAGCTCGTCTCCGCCTACATGCGCGACAATGAGGAGATCCTCATCGAGATCCGCCTCGGCTCGGGCAAGTCTTCCGCCAGCGTCCACACCTGCGACCTGACCGACGGATATATCCGCATCAATGCGGATTATACGACTTGACGGTTCGTCAACGGCGTCAGGCAGAATGCCGTTCCCCCTTACACCAAGGAGCTTGTCATGGACGCGGTACGCGTGATGGTTTTCTACGACGGCAGCTACTTCAAGCAGGGCAACGTCTACTTCCGCTACAAGGAGAAGCGCGGCTGGTTCCGCCTGCCCGCGCTGCACTCCCTGTTCGAGCGCCACGTCGCCGAGGCGACGAAGACCTCCCTGCACATGACCAAGGTCGTCTCCGCGCATTATTACGACGGGCGGGCGACCGCCAAGGTGTCCGACGGGGACCAGTTGGGGAAGGAGCGCAACTTCGAGATGGCGCTCATCGACGCCGGGATCATCCCGCACTTCCAGCCGATCCGCGAAATGCTGCAACAGTCCTCGCCCGGCGCGGACCCGGAGTACGCGCTGGCGCAGAAGGGCGTCGATGTCGAGTTTGCCATCGACGTGCTGGACTTCGCGCACCTCGACCGCTTCGACGTCGCGGTCCTCGTCGCGGGAGACGGCGACTTCGTGCCGCTGGTGCGCCGCGTCACGTCGCTGGGCAAGCATGTGCTCATCGCGCACTTCAGCACGCAAAAGTGGATCGACGACTTTGGATACCCGCACGCGCCCACGCACGTCGCCCGAGCGCTGCTCGACGCGTCGAGCTTCTACCTCGACCTCACCCGTTTGGTGGATGAACCCGAGTGGCAGGAAGTGCTGGACACGCTGTTCTTCATGCCGAGGAGCGCGGTGGGACGGTGAGGTTCTCTGGAGTGCGGCCGCTTGCTGCCGCTGTTCGCGGCGAGAAGCTTGCTTCCGCCGCACCCGCCGCTCGCCGCCATCGCCAACCACACAGGCAACCCGCACACTCACCGGAGCGTCCGCAGCAAGCTGCGAACGCAAACAGCGCAAGCAAGCGTGCGCACTCCATAGTGAGCGGGCTTCATGATTTTGGCGGAAACCATGCCACTTTGCCTCACGCCAACAACGCCACGGAACACGCCTCGCACACCAACAGCGAGCCACCTTGCGGGCGTTCGCCCTTGAACCGGACTTCCAACGCGCCGCCGCATCGCGGACATTCCGTCGCGGGCGTCCAGTCGTCGGTGGACTGATCCTGAAACCAACTCAAGTAGCAGCGGCAAAACGGGCTGATCTCGGCCGCCAACTCCAGCCCCGATGAATTGACGGCGCTGGCGGGATCGCGAAGGTGTTCCGCCGCCCACTCTTCAAACTCGCGCGAGTCGAGTCAGAGAAAATCGAAGCAGTCGTAAAACCGTAGCCACCACGCGATGTTTCTCGCCGTGCTCTCGTCGAACCCGATCCTCTCCGGCGGCACCTCGCCATTGCAACGCGCGCACGCGAGCGGGTTGAGCGACAAGTGAGGTTGCAGCAACACGGTCGTACCCGCATCGCACCGGCAGATTTTATCCTTCGGCG
>CAYTRP010000596.1:0-2240 GCA_964440195.1 uncultured Candidatus Sumerlaeota bacterium | reverse complement strand
GGGGGCCGGGGGGTTTTCGGCGGCGAAGGAGCGGTGGGTGAGGGCGGCGTCGAGGGTGGCGAGGACATCCCCGGCGGGGCCGAGGCCGAGCTGCCTGAGCAGGGCCAGCAGGGCCTCCCGTCGGGTTTCGTCCATCAGGACCGTCCGCGTCTCCGGTTGGGGAACCGTGGGGGAGAGATTATTCGAACTTGCGGAAGACAATGGTGGTGTTGTGGCCACCAAAGCCCAAGGAGTTCGACATGACCACCCGAACGGGTCGCTCTCGCTTGACGTTAGGGGTGTAGTCGAGGTCGCACTCGGGATCGGGAGAGGTTTGGTTGATGGTGGGGGGAACGACGCTGTCGCGAATGGCAAGGACCGAGGCGATTGCCTCGACGCCGCCTGCCGCGCCGAGCAGGTGGCCAATCATGGACTTGTTCGAGGCGATTGAAATCCTGGGGGCATGTTCGCCGAAGAGATTGCGAATCGCCGCCGTTTCATTCTTGTCGTTCATGGGGGTGCTGGTGCCGTGGGCGTTGATATGGTCAACGTCGGTCAGGGCAAGGCCGGCATCCTTGAGCGCCATCTTCATGGATCGTCCGGCACCCTCGCCCTCGGGGGCGGGCGCGGTCATGTGGTGAGCGTCGGTGGTGAGGCCGTAGCCGACGATCTCCGCGTAGATGCGTGCACCGCGCGCGGCGGCGTGTTCGTATTGCTCGAGAATGAGGACGCCGGCGCCTTCGCCCATGACGAAGCCGTCGCGCTCCTTGTCGAAGGGGCGGCTGGCGGTCTGGGGGCTGTCGTTGCGGCTGGAGAGGGCCTTCATGTTTTCAAATCCGGCAACTCCCAGCGGGCTGATGGCGGCCTCCGTGCCGCCGGCGGCCATGAGGACGGCTTGTCCGCGCTGGATGATCTTGAACGCATCGCCAATGGCGTGGGTGCCGGTGGCGCATGCGGTGACCGGGCAGTTGCTTGGCCCCTTGAGGCCGAAGCGTATGGAGATCTGGCCGGGGGCCATGTTGCAGATGAGCCTTGGGATGAGAAAGGGCGAAACCCTGCCGGGGCCCTGGTTCAAGAGGATGGTGTGTTGTTCCTCGATGGCGTGAATGCCGCCAATGCCCGAGCCGACAATCACGCCGAACTCTTCCCGGTCGATCTTTTCGAGGTCCAGCCCGCTGTCCCGGATCGCCTCGTCGGTGGCGGCGACGGAGAAGAGGACGAAGGGGTCGAACTTGCGCGCTTCCTTGGCGCTGAAAAATGCCTGGGGATCGAAGTTCTTCACCTCGCAGGCGAACTTGGTCTTATGCTTCTCGGTGTCGAAATGCGTGATGTGCCCCGCGCCCGAGACGCCCTGGAGCAGTTTCGACCAAAACTCGGGAACATTGTTTCCGATTGGGGTGATGGCTCCCAGACCGGTGACAACGACACGATGAAAAGTTGGCATAGGGATGTGCTTGATGCTGGAGTTAGGATGCGGCTGACCGGTGGGCCAGCCGACGATCGTCCTCGGTGCTACTTGCCGCTGTTCTCGGTGATGTACTTCACCGCGTCGCCGACGGTGCGGATCTTCTCGGCGTCCTCATCGGGGATATCGATGCCAAACTTTTCCTCGAAGGCCATCACAAGTTCGACGATGTCCAGCGAGTCCGCCCCCAGATCATCGATGAACGACGCCTCGTCGGTCACCTCTTCTTCATTCACACCGAGCTGTTCGACGATGCATTCCTTCACTTTGTCCCGAGTGGAAGACATGGGCGTACAAGCCTCCGTAGTCAGCAAGTTGATGGGTCTCAGTCCTCTTTGGAGCGTGGAACGGGAAGGCTCCAGCCCCGAGAGGAAGCGGCTAATAACGACCTCCGATTTACGCCCGCAACCAAAAAACCGGAAGAATCGCAGAGGGAGGGATGAAGTCCGCGAAACCGGCAACCCATTTGCTAGTTGTAGGGCTGACGCGACGGCCCCTTGTGGTCGAGAACCTCCGGGAAATCCTCATTGGAATCTTAATGCATCTCATTTATCTTCAGCAGGCAGGCAAGCCGGTCGAAAATTCTTCGGGAAACTTTTGGGTGCTTGCGGGAGTGGCGGTTCCGGCAAGCTCTTGGAAAACCCTGCAGGTCCGCGTGAACGGCTTGATGAAGTCATTCCTGCGCGACAACTACCGTCCGCGCGCGAGCATGCTTGACGCCAACAGCCTGCTCCATCCCCGCCACGCGGACAAGGCATGGACGCTTGGTCTCTGCAAGGGACTCGAAAAGATCGTG
>CAYTRP010000595.1:0-2241 GCA_964440195.1 uncultured Candidatus Sumerlaeota bacterium | reverse complement strand
GATCATCTCGCCGGTCTCCAGGTCAAACCGCAGCGGCGCCCACTCCCGCGATCTCCGGGTGCAGTCAGGGCACGTCTCCTTGCTTCCACCCAGGTTCCAGGTCGCCTCGATTGCGCCATCACGCTCCACAATCGTCCAACTGCACTTGCAATACGACAAGCACCGCGTCCCGCCCGATCCTGGGTGATCTGGCAGCGACACATTCCACGCCCGGCTCAATGCTTCCTCATGGCTTGCCGTCGCGCCAGCCGCATACATCCGTGCCCTCGCCGCCATCTCCGCATCGCTCATGGCATCACTCAATCGATCGATGACCAGGCGGTCGAGATAGGCGTACTGCTTGCGCACCTCCGCGCCAATCCTGCCCCAGTCGCTGGGCGTCATCTGCGACCGTCCACCCCGGCCGATCAGGTATTCGATGATATGCACTTGCTTGACTTGTTGGCGCATCCCGGATCGCCATGCCTCTAGTGTGATCTCGCCCCGTGTGTATTGACCGGTCAGATCGGTCACGCGCTCCATCGCCTTGTCGACCACATCGTCACGGATCGCCTGCAAGGTCTGCTTGCCGATGAATCGGCCGCCCTTACCTCGGAAGCGGCGGGCTCGTTCGTCCCAGAGGAATGCATCAGCCATCGGAAACACCCGCCATTCTGGGGAAATCGGGTATAATTGGGGGAACATGAAAGGCCCGCGACTGCGCTAACAGTCCGGGCCGCGGCACCCCAATCAGCCTATGTAGGAGGCGATCAGAATGCCCCGGAACTATACCCCAAGGGTTGCCTGTATCTGCGACGGATGCGGCAAAACGATTCAGAAAATCCCCTCCAAGGTTCGCCCAAGAAACTTCTGTTCGTACGAGTGCCGCCATAGTGGCACACAGAAGACATGCGCGTATTGTGGATCGACGTACGTAGTCGACCCCCGGCGAGTGGATTCCTCGCACTGGTGTTCCAAACGATGCTGGGGACTCGACAAGCGCCGCCCTCTTGCGGACAGGTTTCGCGAGAAGGTGGATATGTCCGGCGGGCCGGATGCGTGCTGGAATTGGGTCGGGGCATCCCAAGTCCAGGGGTACGGCACGATCCACGTTGCAGAGAAGCGGGATAAAGTCCGAGCTACCCACGTCGCATGGTTCCTGGAGTATGGTGTCTGGCCCAAGAAATGGATGCTTCATACGTGCGACAACCCGCCGTGCTGTAATCCTCGTCACCTGTTTGAGGGCGACGCCCGTTCGAACAACAGAGACACGGTGAGCAAAGGAAGGCGACCAATGGGTGAGGCTCACCACGGTGCGATACTGTCGGATGTCGATGTCCAGCAAGTTCGAGAGCGATATGACTCCGGGGAGACCGTGGCATCCATCGCACGACTGTTCCCCAAGGTAAGCGAGGCGTGCATCCGAGACATCGCCAAGGGGCGCAGACGAAATCATGTTGCCTAGCCTTTCTTTCGATTGACTGGACGTGCCGACAATAGCCCCCGATATTCGGGGAAGTCCTTGTCGAATTGGGAGATGGCGTCACTAATCTCCTGGTCGCTGACCGGCTCACTCCGCTTGCCGTCACTTGACTGCACCTTTTCCTGGCTCTCCGTGGGCTCCTCATCGTTGGAACGCTGCTCGTCATTGGGATCGTTCACCGCCTCCCCCTCCATCTGCTCTTCCAGCTCCTCCGTGCTCGGCACCGGCAGGCCCGCCACCTTGTGGACAAACGCCCGCAGTTCCGGCGTGTCGGCCAGCATCCCGGCGTTGGCGAGGTTGAGAATGTAGTCGCCCAGTTGCTCCAGGTTGGCGCTCTCGATGTCGCCATGCACCAGCTTGGGAGCGAGCGCGGGATCGAACCCGTTGACCTCCATCAGCGGAATGATCGCCTGCTCGAAGATCGTATCCGCGATGGTGTCCAGGTGCGCCCCGATGGACTGCTGGAAGAGGTCGGCCTGCGTCGCGGACAGGGAGAGCGAGCCAACGTTATCCTGCCCGGCCCGCATGACATTGGCGAGGAAGGCGGTCACGACCTCATTGGCGTACCGGCGGATCACCCTGTCCGTATCGAACGACCGCTCCCCGCCAGAGGACAGCAGTTCGAGTTCCTGGACCAGGTGCCCGTTCTCGTCCCGGTCGGACGGCATCACCGCCCCGGCCTGGGTGTCGTTGCGGATACCCGTGGCCATCGCCACGGCGGCCGCGTAGACCGGTGTCTGGCCGTTGATATCCGTGGATGGGATTTTGATGACCGGCAA
>CAYTRP010000594.1:867-2243 GCA_964440195.1 uncultured Candidatus Sumerlaeota bacterium | reverse complement strand
CTCGCTATTGGGGATGACGACGGGATCGGCGCCCATGGCCACGGCCACCACCGAATTGGTGGTTCCAAGGTCGATGCCGATGATGTGGGACTCCGATTTCATGTGCCGTTCGCTCACGAGACTATTCTCGACCGCCCTCTGCACTGGAGCCGGAGCGGTCCCCCCCGCTCACCGCTCAACCACCACCCCCTGCACCCACTCCCCGCACACTATCAACCCAAGATGTCCCCAGGAAAAGGGACACCGCAAGGCATTTCAGGGGGGCGGCGAGGGGGAACGAGGGGAAGGCGCTCGATGGACAGGCCGGGGATGCGATGAACCTCGCGGCACGGGATTTCCTTGTAGGCCATCCTTCTCGCTGCGAGCATCACAGGGCTCACCTGACGACACGCTCCGGGCTTGCGGCTCAATGCGGAGCACTAATCCTCGCCTCCACTTCATCCTCGCCGAACTCAAGCCAAACATTCCATACAGTCGGCCATCGCCCCTTCTTGAAAAACTCGTCGCTGATGCCGAACTGTACAAGCCAACTACCAGAATCCCCGTTACGCGGTTTCCCCAAGACATGAAATTCGTCCGGCTTGCTCTCTCGCTCCGCCAAGGCGAGACGCGCGTACTTGATCGCATCATCCGCCGTTGGCTCGACTTGGTTGCCCCCTTCCCATGGGTAAATGTAGGTCCTTGCCGGTGTCAGTATCTCCACAAGGACATCGCCGGCGATGGTGAGTGAAGTGGGGTAGGTCAGCCAAACAAGCGCCCCCAATAGCCCAAGTCCTCCCGCCAAATATTTCAACTTGGGACTACGCATCGTTCCTGTCCTCTCCGCAATAGGGTGGAATCGTCCCGCCAGAAACCGTATTGTCCGGTCGGGACGTTCCAAGTCTTGCGCATCGATCTGCCCAGCGATTGCAACCTTGATCAGAGTGCCGCCACTTGCCCTCTGACACCGCCGTGTCGGGTGCGATGGTTCGGTTCCGCACGATGTGGCCGATGGCACCGTCCCCAAGCGTGTTGTGCTCGATGGTGATGGAGTCGGAGAATTTGATGTCTTTCAGATACACCGTCTGCCCCGATCTCGGCTCGATTCGAATGCCCGTCACGCGCACAAGCTGCTGCCCGGGGAAAAGCCTGTCAACCTCGGCCTGCGGGTCGCGCTCGAAGCCTATACTTCTTCTGCTCACATTACTGGTTTCTCTCGTTCCCTAAAGTAGACGAATCGGACACTTGGTTTGGACAGATCGACTCCAATCTCGCCGAACCTCCCAATGTCATGAAGATCCAGCGTGAAGCGGATTCCCTTCACATCGATAGCAATAGTGTCTTGGGCTTTGAATGCCAGCATCCAGCCATCAGGTATGCTCACGGGGTCCTTTTCC
>CAYTRP010000594.1:0-857 GCA_964440195.1 uncultured Candidatus Sumerlaeota bacterium | reverse complement strand
GACTTCGGAAACTCCCGATATTCCCCGTCGATCAAAGTGGAATAGGCCAGTTCTCCATCGACCTCCACTGTGATGGGCTCAAAGAAGTCCATGGGAACATACACAAGAAGCAGGAAATTCTTCTCTCCATCAGGGGAGCCTACCACTCTATCCTGCCTCTCCCACCACAGTTGAAAACCGCTATCGTCGTCAACCCATCTATACGGGAACTCGTCGCCGAAAACGTCCCGGACAGAAATAGTCCCGAAGTAGTCGTCATGCGGTGTGGGCACTTGACTGCGGGCGCGGGCACCGGACCACCACTGAACAGCAAGATCGCGTGGACAAGCACCGTGAGTGCGAGGGCAAGAACCACGGCAATCGCCGTCTTTCTTGCAGTGGACGGGTCCATGTAACTCATTCACTCAACCCCATCCCCGGGTTTAGCTCCTTCGTGTCCGGCGCCACTCGAACACCGTGAACACGGACAATAGACTCACGGAAAAAAGCGCCTGTCAACCTCGCCCTGCAAACCGAGCCCCGGCAACGCCCCCTCAATTCACCTCCAACCCATGCCAATCCGGGAGCGCGGGAAACGGCGCGTGGGGCTCGGTCTGGTACCAGAACGCGGCGGAGGAGCGGGAGGTAGCGATACTTGCCCTCCACCGCCGTGCGCCAGCCCAGTGCCTGCATCGTCACGCGCAGGTCCTTCTTGAAGTGGATCGGGTCGAGGATGTGCCACCGGTAAAGGCCGAAACGCTTGCCGTGCGCGTAGAACGCATCGCCGCCGATGCATTGGTGAAAGCCAAGGTAGGGTGTCGTATAGGTGCCATACTGCCCCTTGGGATGCTCGAAGCAGTACGCGCCGCCAAAGTAAT
>CAYTRP010000593.1:0-2247 GCA_964440195.1 uncultured Candidatus Sumerlaeota bacterium | reverse complement strand
TCGACGGCCAGACAGCGCCTCGACACCGCGGGAATCAGGAAGTATCTGGGTCGGCACCCAACCAGCAAACGGCCGGTCGTTCTCTACCCACGCGCCGACGTCGAAAAGCTGATCGCCGAGGGCTTCCGCCCGCCGGGTAGGCCGGCCGCGAGTGATGCGAAGAAGAAGGGCTAAAGCCCTGGGATCTGTTCCTTGACATCGGCAACGTGGGAAGCCAAGCTAACCGGGTACAGTTCAATATCCTCGTCCCATAGGATGAGCTTCTCGTCGGCCATCCGGGTGAAACATGACAAGCACACAACCCGGGACTTGAACTCGAGGGGGACCACCGACTCCCAGACCTCGTTCGGTACGCTGAAGCCGACGGCATTCACATGGCGGCAAATGCTGCACATTTCTCTTGAAGGAGGCATTTATGGCTTACCGTCGCAGAAAGGGAAACGACACCTGGCATTGGTGCAGAAATTGTTCCAACTGGCCAACCAGCAACTATGACGAGCAGTACACGAAACCCTCAACCGGCGAGCAGTGCAATGAGTGCAAAGCCAAGACCTCTTCCGGGACCTGTACAACATAACCTTAACCTATCCACGTTGGCCGTCGAGCGATCGGCGGCCAATTCACTAAGCCGCCGCGCCCTCATCGGGTGGCGCCGCTCCCCCACCCTGCCGCCCGAACCCGGGCATGGAACCGACCGCCGCGAAGGCATCGTCCTCGATCTGCCGCAGCTCGTCGTCCACGTCCACCGAGTCAGGGATGACCTCCCCCTGCTTCAGGATGGACAGGAACGTCCGCTTCGAGATCAGGCCGTCGCGCGTGGCCCCCGCCAGGGCGTTCAGCAGCGTTCCTTCCAGCAGCTCGTCGTCGAAGTCGCGCGAGTACTCGACCGTCTTCGAAGGCATAAGGGCCTTCACGGCCTCGTTGTTCGCCAGGTCCACTTCCCCCTTCCACCCCAGCGCATATCCCCAACACAGGAGCTCGGCGTCCTCCAACCGGCCGGCCGTGGCCGACAGTGACGCCGCGAACACCCGCCCTTCCCCGCGGATGGACTCGGCGCTCTGCACCTGAGCCGTGGCCTTCCGCGCCTGCTTCAGCGCGATCAGGAAGATCCGCGAGATCAGGTCCCGCTCGCTTTCCCGCGAGGCAGTGAGGGCGTTGCCCGACGGCTCCAAATAGCCGAGCGCCACCGTCGGCGAGGATCCGCCGCCCAGAGCCCCGCCTGACTTCAAGTAAATGCCGTTCCCTTGATTGACCTTCAAGCTCCCAGGGTTGTCCGGGGCGATGACGTACGGGATCGGGTTGTTGGTCAGGAACTCGGTCACGTCGCGGTCGCTGAATTTGTTGTAGATCGAGATCGCATGATCGAGGATGTCGACGACCACGGGCCAGCCGAGCCCGTCGGTCGCAAAGATGCCGTAGAAGGGAACGATCGGGATCACCCCCAGATCGTTCGTCCCCTCCTCCTTCTTCACCCACACGAGCGAATCCGTCGCCCCCAAGTTCGGCGCTCCCGCATTCGCCCTCTCAAGATGTCCTGGCGTGGCGCGGTACCCGGTGACGATCTGGCCGGCCCGCTCTTCTTCGCCCTCGAAAAGCGTCCACGACTCGCGCGTCCAAACAAGGCGCCGCAGGATCCGATCAGGCCGAAGACCCGGCCCGGGGCGGACCACCGTATCTTGGCGGATGACGACGTAGTTGAGCTGTCCATCCGATCCCCAGTCCCAGTCGAGAACGTCCGCCGCGAGCAGATGTACGAAGCGCGGCCGCAGCCCCAGCGATGCCTCCTCGAATCGCGTCAGCACCCTGCCTTCTGCTTCCGGCACACCCGACCCGCGCGGTGCATCGACGAGCACCCAGGAGATGCCGTCGATGTCGGCCGCCTCAGAGACCGACTGGAAGAACGCGTCTGCGTGCGTCCCGCGTCCGTCGACGTCCTTCTCAAACTCGGTAATGGGTGAAGGAAGGTTGCGCGTCGGCATGCGATTCCACAGCAGCGCCTGGCGCATCTCCAGCACCACGCGCGGCCAGTTGTCGTACACCGCGCGCTTGAGCCTCAGCTCGTACTGCGCATCGCTCTCGTTCTGTGTGCGGAAGAGGTACTTCTCCCTCGCGGCCTTCACGGGAATGCTGCCGCCAGTCAGATCGCGCGCGCGTCGCCGCACGGGCTCGAGCTCGCAGTACAGCTCGTGGGTTTGATTCAGGTCGAACGTCGATTCGGGCATGGCGCGCCTCCAGCTAACTGCTTCA
>CAYTRP010000592.1:0-2250 GCA_964440195.1 uncultured Candidatus Sumerlaeota bacterium | reverse complement strand
GTGACCAGGTCCTGGGCCACCAGGCTCAGTTCCTCCCCTTCCTCGTGCTCGCCCCGATCGAATTGGAGAGTGCCGCGCGCCTCGAAGGCACCCTGCGCGAGATGAAGCGCCAAGGCTACACTCGCCTGCTCATCAACGGCGAGACAGCCGACCTCGACGACCCCGCGTGGAAGGCCCCCAAGGGACTCAAGACCTTCCACGTCGTGGTCGATCGTCTCGTCGTGCGCGAGACCAACCGCACGCGCATGGCCGATGCCGCCCCCATCGCGTTTCGCATCGGCCATGGCCGATTGACCCTGCGCACAACCGGCGGGGAGGAGCGCCGCTTTCACACCGACCTCGTGTGCAATGGCTGCGGGCGCGCCTTTCGCGATCCCGAACCCCGCCTGTTCTCCTTCTCCAATCCGTTGGGTGCTTGCCCGACATGCCAGGGGTTTGGCCGCGTCACGGGCATCGACTGGGACCGCGTCATCCCCGACCACTCCCTCGCCATCGAGGAAGGTGCCATCGCCCCGTGGCGCGGCGAGAGCGGCCAGGAGATGCTCGACACCCTGCGCGGCCTCAACCACGAGCTGAAGGTGGACCTCTGGCGCCCGTGGCGCGAGCTGCCCGAGCGCCACCGCCGCGTCGTCATGGAGGGCAAGGCCGACTGGCCGGGCATCAGGGGATACTTCGACTGGCTTGAAAGCAAGCGCTACAAAGTACAAGCACGCGTTCAGATTGCGAAGTACCGCGGCTACACCACGTGTCCCGATTGCGAGGGCACCCGCCTCGTCGCCGACGCGCGCGCCGTCCTCATCGATGGACAGCGCCTCACCGACCTGTGCCGCATGAACGTCCTCGACCTGCGCCGCTGGTTCGACACCGCCACCCTCTCGGAATCCGACCGCGCCACAGCCGACCGGCCCTGGCGCGAGGTCGTCTCGCGCCTCGATTACCTGGCCGAGGTCGGTCTCGGCTATCTCACCCTCGACCGCCAGACGCGCACCCTCTCCGGCGGCGAAGCCCAGCGCATCAACCTCGCCACGGCCCTCGGCAGCGCGCTGACCGAGACCCTCTACGTGCTCGACGAACCCACCGTCGGCCTGCATCCCCGCGACACCAACCGCCTCATCGGCATCCTCAAGCGACTCACCGACCTCGGCAACACGGTCGTCGTCGTCGAACACGACCTCGACGTCATCCGTTCCGCCGACTGGCTCGTGGACATCGGACCCGGCGCGGGCGAGCGCGGCGGTCGCGTGCTGTATCAGGGCGTGCCCGCGCGGCTTGCCGCCAACGCCGCCGATTCCCGCACCGGCTCCTTCCTCTCGCACAATGGCGCCGCAGCCCCCCCGGCGCGCCGGGGCAAGTCCGCCCGCGCCCTCGCGCGCTTTGGCCGCCGCGAACCCGGCGGCTGGATCACCGTCCGTGGCGCCCACGAGAACAACCTCGATGCCATCACGGTCCGCTTTCCCCTCGGCGTGCTCTGCTGCGTCACCGGCGTGAGCGGCTCGGGCAAGTCCACCCTCGTCACTCGATGCCTGCATGGCAACTACCGCCGCGAAAGGGGCCTCTCCGAGGCGGAACCGGGCCGCATCAACGCGCTCGAGGGGCTCGACCAGATCGAGGACATGATCCTCATCGACCAGTCCCCCATCGGACGCTCCAGCCGCTCCAACGCGGCCACCTATCTGAAGGCCTATGACGGTATTCGAAAGCTCCTGTCGGAATCGTCCGCCGCGCGCAGCAAGAACCTCACCGCCCGGGACTTTTCCTTCAATGTCCCCGGTGGCCGTTGCGAAGCCTGCGAGGGCACCGGCCGGCAGGTCATCGACATGCAGTTCCTCGCCGACGTCGAGGTCGTGTGCGACGTCTGCGAGGGCGCGCGCTTCCAGCCCCACATCCTGGACGTCGATTGGCGGGGACGCAACATCACCGGCATCCTCAACCTCACCGTCGAGGAAGCCCTCGTCGTTTTCTCCTCGGAGCGCATCATCCTGCGAGGGCTTCAGCCCCTCGCCGATGTCGGTCTTGGGTATCTCCGGCTCGGGCAAGCCACCAGCACCCTCTCCGGCGGCGAAGCCCAGCGGCTCAAGCTCGCCAGCCATCTCGCCGAGGCCGGCGAATACTCCGGTCGCGTTCTCCTCATCTTCGACGAACCCACCACCGGCCTGCACGCCGCGGACATCGAGGTCCTCCTGCGCGTCTTCGACAAGGCCATCGATCGCGGGTTCTCCCTCATCGTGATCGAGCACAACCTTGAACTCA
>CAYTRP010000591.1:0-2256 GCA_964440195.1 uncultured Candidatus Sumerlaeota bacterium | reverse complement strand
CGTCTACGACCAGCTCGACCTTTTTGCCGATTTCAACGGGATCGAGACGTTCACGGACCGGATCGATTTCTACAAGCATCCACAGCATTGGTCGAACCGGATGATTCTGGGCGATTCATTGCTGGTGATGACGAGTCTGGCCGAGAAGGAAGGGCTGAAGGGGAAGGTCCAGACGATCTATCTCGACCCGCCGTACGGGATCAAATTCGGCAGCAACTGGCAGGTGAGCACCCGCAAGCGGGACGTCAAAGATGGGAGTGTAGAGAGCGCCACCCGCCAGCCGGAGCAGGTCAAAGCCTTCCGCGATACCTGGGAACTCGGCATCCACTCCTACTTGTCCTACCTGCGCGACCGGCTCATGGTCGCCCGCGAATTGCTGACTGAATCGGGCAGCATCTTCGTGCAGATCGGCGATGAGAATGTGCATCGGGTACGAAGCGTGATGGATGAAGTATTCGGAGACGAGAACTTTGTCGGAATGCTGGCGTTCAAAAAAACTGGCGGACAAAGTAGCAACCTAATTCCGGGAGTTTTCGACTACCTCGTTTGGTATGGAAAGAACGTCGAAATTGTCAAGTATCGACAGGTGTTCATGGAGAAAACTCCTGGGGAAGAAGGCGCGAAGCAATACAACTGGATTGAACTTAGTGTTGGAACAAGGCGTCAAATGACTTCACTTGAAATGGAAAACCTAGATTCGATAAATGGAACAATCTTTCAGCCGTACCCGCTTGTTTCGATTGGGGCATCGCAAACTGATCGACCGTTTGAATGGAACGGGAAAGAGTATAGACCGTCTCCAAACCGCCACTGGAGCGTGACGGCCGATGGTATGACAAAGATTGCAGAAGCAGATCGACTACTTGCCATCGGCAATACACTGCGATTTGTAAACTACCTTGATGACTACCCCGTAACTCCACTCACAAACCTCTGGACAGACACCCAGACCAGCGGATTCGCCGGCGACCGCTACTACGTGGTACAGACTCTTCCCGTTGTAATCGAGCGCTGCATCCTCATGACCACCGATCCTGGCGACCTCGTGCCCGATCCTACTTGCGGATCGGGCACTACCGCTTACGTCGCCGAGCAGTGGGGTCGCCGCTGGATCACGATCGATACGAGCCGCGTGGCGCTGGCACTTGCGCGGACGCGACTGATGGGTGGCCGGTATCCGTATTACCTGCTTTCTGATTCTGATGCGGGCATCCAGCAGGAAGCAAAGTTGGGCCCTCACCCCCAACCCCTCTCCCGGCCGCGGGCGAGGGGAGATTTGCGGAAGGGATTCGTCTACCGGCGGGTGCCGCACGTGACGCTGAAGTCGATCGCCAACAATCCCGATATCAGGGAAGGGATGACCAGGGAAGAGATCGATGCGGCGATCGCCCGGCATGCCGATCAGGAAGTGCTCTACGACCAACCGTACGAGGATAAGAACGTGGTGCGGGTGACAGGACCGTTTACGGTGGAGAGTTTGTCGCCGCACCGGGTGCTGGCGACGAGCGACGAGGACTACGACGGAACAGTGAGTGAGGAAGAAGCGCAGCGCGATCAGGATTTCGCCACGATGATCCTCGACAACCTGCGGGTGGCGGGGACGCACAACACGAAGAAGGGCGAAACTCTGAAGTTCGACCGGCTGGAGCCGTTCGCCAGCCGGTGGATCGCGGCCAAAGGGGAATACACCGACGCGTTCGGCGAAGTGAAGCGGGTGGCGGTAAGCATCGGTCCCGAGCACGGGACGGTCGGCGCGCATCAGGTCCAGGAAGCCGCAAAGGAAGCAATGCGGGGTCTACCGGCCGACGTGCTGCTGGTGTGCGGATTTGCGTTCGACGCGGCGGTGTCGGAGGAGGCAGCGGAGTACGGCAATCTGACCGTGCTGCCGGTGAAGATGAATCCCGATCTGGCGATGGGCGACGACCTGCTGAAGAAAACGGGGTCGGGAAACCTGTTCATGATCTTTGGCGAACCGGATATCGACATCCGGAGCGAGGGGGAGTCGGTGGTGGTCGAGGTCAGGGGTCTGGATGTCTACGACCCGACGACCGGCGAGGTGCGCTCGTCATCGACCGACGATATCGCCTGTTGGTTCCTCGATACGAGCTACGACGGAGAGAGCTTCTTCGTCCGCCATGCCTACTTCACCGGAGCGGACGAGCCTTACGAGAAGCTGAAGCGAGCCCTGAAGGCCGAAGTCGATGAAGCCGCATGGGCTTCTCTCTACAGCACGAAGAGCCGACCCTTCCCGAAGCC
>CAYTRP010000590.1:0-2258 GCA_964440195.1 uncultured Candidatus Sumerlaeota bacterium | reverse complement strand
GCAATCGACATCGGGACTACGACGGTCGCGGCCCTCGCGACGGACCTCGAGTCGGGGGCCATCCTCGCGCGCGCCGCGCGCCTCAACGAACAGACCCGCATCGCCGACGACGTCGCCTCGCGCATCCTCCAGGCCGCGCGCCCGGGCGGGCTCGATGAATTGCGCGCATGCCTGCTGCGCGAGACCTTCGAACCCTTGATCGACGAGTTGCTGGCCTCCGCCTCCCTGGAGCGAGCAGCCGTCGTCGCCGTCGCCCTCGCGGGAAACACGGTCATGACGCACCTGGCGCTTGGCCTTGATCCCGCGCCGCTGGGGCGCGCTCCCTTTGAACCCGTCACCCTCGATGTCGGCATGATGACCGCCGCCGAAGCGGGCCTGCCCGTGTCGCCCGAGAGTGTCGTGTGGTACTTGCCCGGCGTCGCGGCCTATGTGGGCGGCGACATTGTGGCGGATCTTTTCTCCGCGAGCGTCCTCGCGCGCGAGGGCCCCGTGCTCCTCGTCGACATCGGCACCAACGGCGAGATCGTGCTCGCCCGATCCGGTTCACTCGTCGCGTGCGCGACGGCCGCGGGCCCGGCCTTCGAGGGTGCCGGCCTCTCGCACGGCTGTCGCGCCATGGAGGGTGCCATCGAGCATGTGCGCCTGACGCCCGGGGGGCGTCTTGCATGCGAGACCATCGGCCACGCCGCGCCCGTCGGGTTGTGCGGATCGGGAGCCGTCGACGCGCTGGCGCGCCTGCGCGAGGCGGGCCTCGTCAACCGCATGGGGCGCCTCGACATCGCGCGCCTCGAACGCGAGGGACTGCTGCGTCGCCTCGCGATGCACGGTTCCGACGTTGCGGCGGTTCTCCTCGCGACAACCGGCCGCAGATCCGGCGAGCGCGAAATCCTCCTCACCGAGCACGACATCGCCGAGATCCTCAAGGCCAAGGCCGCCATCGCCGCCGGCATCGCCTCGCTTCTCGAAGTCGAGGGCCTCACGCATCACGACCTGCGCCGCGTGCTGTTGGCGGGCGGTTTCGCGCGCCATCTCGACGTCGCCTCCGCCATTGCCATCGGCCTGCTTCCCGGCGTGCCCCTCGACCGCTTTGAGATCGTCGGCAACGGCTCCCTTGCCGGCGCATGGCATTGCCTGCTTGACCAAAGCGCCTTGCAGGCATGCCGCGAGATTGCCACCATGCCCCTGGTCATCGAACTCAACCGCACGCCGGGCTTTGAGGATCACTTCATCGACGGCTTGTCGCTCCCCGAACCGACGGCCTGACGCGCCGCCAACGCCTTGCGAAGAGGCTGCCCCATGAGACTGCTCCTGATTGCCTGTGACGTCTTCCTGCGCGAGCTGTCCCTCGCCGTCAGCCGCTCGCCCAACACCATCGACTTTCGCTTCCTCCCCAAGGGACTGCACAACCGCGGCGGTGCCGCCATGCGCGAGATCGTCCAGCGCGAGATCGACGCCGCGCCCGCGCGCGCCTACGATGCGATCCTCCTTGGCTATGGCCTGTGCAACAACAGCCTCGGCGGCGTGCGCGCCCCCGTGCACACTCGCCTCGTCATGCCGCGCGCCCACGACTGCATCGCGCTGTTGCTGGGGAGCTGCACGCGCTATCGCGAAGAGTTCGACCAAACGCCCGGCACCGTGTGGCTTTCCACCGGGTGGATCGAACGCACCGGTCCCGACGACCCGCACCTCACGCTCGACGGTCCCAGCGGCGGGGGAGCGTGGGGGATGACACGCGCCCAACTCGTCGAACGCTACGGCGAGGAGGAAACCGAATACCTGATCGAGGCGGAACGCGCCGCGACTCGCCACTACGAACGCCTCGCCTACATCCAGACTGGCGTCGATCCCGACGACCGCTTTGAAACCGAAGCCCGCGAGCGTGCCGACCGTCGCGGCTGGCGCTTCGAGAAGCTCCAGGGAAGCCTCGCGCTCCTCCAGCGCCTCGTCGACGGCCTCTGGGATGCCGAAGACTTCCTCGTGCTGGAACCGGGCGAGGCCTCGCGCCTGACCTACACGGAAACCCTGATCGACCGCGCCCGCGCCACCCCCTGACCCTTGGGGATGAATTTTTCCGGGGAGAAGCCCTTGACACGCCCCCCGCTTCGAGGCATCTCCTCCCTCCCTGCGTGAGCGGGACTAGCTCAGTTGGCTAGAGCGCCACCTTGCCAAGGTGGAGGTCGCGGGTTCGAGCCCCGTGTCCCGCTCCATTACTCACCAGAACCAACACTCCACGGCCAGTCGCAAGACTGGCCGGTTCT
>CAYTRP010000589.1:2023-2259 GCA_964440195.1 uncultured Candidatus Sumerlaeota bacterium | reverse complement strand
GGAGAACCCGCACATGGAGTTGGATCTTAAGCCGCTCATTCGCCCGACCCGCCTTGTTCCGGACAAGCTGACGCTCAGCGACACCTTTGGGCGGTTCACGCTGGAACCCCTTGATCGCGGCTACGGCACGACGCTGGGCAATGCGCTGCGCCGGGTGCTGTTGTCCTCGATCCAGGGCGCGGCGGCCACCAGCGTGCGCTTCGAGGGCGTGCGTCACGAGTTTACCGCGGTGCCCG
>CAYTRP010000589.1:0-2013 GCA_964440195.1 uncultured Candidatus Sumerlaeota bacterium | reverse complement strand
GGTCATCTTCCGTCTGAACGGAAGCGCGACCGGCGCGACCATCACGCTCAAGAAGAAGGGTCCCGCGCGCGTCACCGCGGGCGACTTCCAGCTTCCCGACGAGGTCAGCGTCCTGAATCCCGACCAGCACGTCGCGGAAATCACCGATGGCTCGGTCCTCGACATGGACGTCATGGTTTCCGCGGGGCGCGGCTACATGCCGGCGCAGTACCCCGAGATGGAAGACGAGGACGACATCGGGATCCTGCCGATCGATGCGGTGTTCTCGCCGATCCGCAAGGTGCGCTACGAAGTGTCGGATGCGCGCGTTGGCCAACGCACGGACTACGACCGCCTGGTCTTCGAAGTGACGACCAACGGCACCGTCCGCCCCGAGGAAGCCATCAGCTACGCCGCGAAGATCATCCGCGACCACCTGGACATCCTCATCCGCGTCGAGGACCGCGAGGCGGGCCTTGGCGAGGCGGCGCTGCTGGGCCTTGAGGGCGACGCCGAGGGCGTGGCGCCGATCCAGGCGATCCTGGACAAGTCGATCGAGGAACTCGAACTCTCGGTCCGCTCCTTCAACTGCCTCGAAGCCGCCGGCATCAAGACGATCCGCGACCTGGTCCAGAAGACCGAGAGCGAGATGCTCAAGTACCGCAACTTCGGCCGCAAGTCGCTGTCGGAGATCAAGGCGATCCTCAAGCAGCACAGCCTGAGCTTCAACATGAAGCTCGACGAGCGCGGCCTGCCCGTCAACATGGCGACCGACGACCGCGACTAAGATAGTTCCGGGTTCCGAGTTGAAGTGGCGGTTGCCATCCCAACCCGGAACTCGGAACCCGGAACTTGGAATTTACGACCGTTTCACACCAACAGGATAACAACCCATGCGCCACCGCAAGCACCACACGAAGCTGTCCCGCAAGAGCGGCCCCCGCCGCCAGTTGATTGGCAACCTGAGCGTGGCGTTGATCGCGCACGAGCGCATCCACACGACGGAGGCCAAGGCCAAGGCCCTGCGCCCGTTGGTGGAGCGGCTGGTGACGCTGGGCAAGAAGGGGACGCTGCACCACCGCCGCCTGGCGTTCGCGGCCTTGCAGAAGAAGCAGGCCGTCCACAAGCTGTTCGAGGAGATCGCCCCGCGCTTCACCGAGCGTCCGGGCGGCTACACGCGCATCATCCGCGACGGCCAGCGTTCGGGCGACGGCGCCTGGATGGCCTACATCGAATTCGTCGAGCGCAGCGAGGCCGCCATCGCCGCCATGACGCCCAAGAAGGCAGAGCCCGCCGCCGTCGAGGAATAACGGCGCGGCTTGTTCCCCCTCGCATCTGTCCCACCCCCCGCCTGAGCGCATCTCGCCCCGTGGCCCAACGCCGCGGGGCGCGATGTTTTGGGGAGGATCAGGCGGCAGTGAAGCATATCCGCCAGAGAGGGGCCCTCACTCCCCGTACGCGGCCACCTTTGGCTTGCTTCGCAGCCATGCCTTTCATCCTTCCGTCTTCATCCTTTCCACGATTTTCTCCCCGTGCTCCCGGCTGTTCTCGATGAAGATGGCGCCGGCGACGTTGCCGGCGACGATGCTGCCCGCGACGAACACGCCGGGAATGGAGGTCTCCAACGTCTCGGGGTTGTGCTTGGGGATGGTTGTGCCCGGTTCGAGTTCGAGACCGAGTTGTTGCAGAAAGCCGACGGGCGGGTCGTAGCCGATCTGGACGAGGACGAGGTCGTTGCCGATGGTGTATTCGGTGCGGTCCTCGCGCCGCAGGGTCACGGTTTCCCAGTCGATGCGGGCGACGGTGGTGGCGAGATGGGGGTGGATCTCGTCCCGCTTGAGGCGGTTTTCGATGTCGGGTTTGAGCCAGTATTTCAGGCCGAGGCCCTCGAAGACGGTGCGGCGGTAGCTGAGGGAGACGTCCGCCCCGGCCCGGTAGAGGATCAGCGAGGTCTCCACGGCGGAGTTGCGTCCGCCCACGACGAGGACTTTGCGGCCAATGTAGGGGTGTGGCTCGGTGTAGCGGTGGTGGACC
>CAYTRP010000588.1:0-2260 GCA_964440195.1 uncultured Candidatus Sumerlaeota bacterium | reverse complement strand
CCACGCGGCCCGCCCTGTCCCGGCGCATCCACTCCGAGGCCCGCCAGCGCGGACGACTTTTCACCCCGCCCCCCTACGTCCCGGGCCTTGCCCTGTTCCTCCTCGCCATGGCCGGGATCGTCCTCGCCAACCAATGGCTGATCCACTCCCTCTGGCCCGAGGAATATCCAAGTCCCGCCGAACTCAGTCTCGCCCATCTCGAACCGCGCAACCAGGGAGGCGATTCCTGGTACCCCATGATCATGGCGGTGATCCATCTCGAGTCCGGCGACAAGACGCCCGTCTACGAGTTTGTGTTCTTCCAGGAACGGGTGAAGTTCCAATACCCTCCCTCGTCCCTCCACCCCGTCGCCGCATCCGCTTCCATGTTCCCCAAGGCATGGCAGCGCTCGGTCAAGCACCTCGACTACTACGACAACCTGCACAAGAACCTCTACCGGTTCCTCAACCGCGTGTCCTTCCTGTTCTACGTCGCAGCCGTCGGCACGACCGGATGGATCCTGGTGAGCGGCATGTCGGCCCTGGCCCGCCGCGAGGGCCGGTCGATGGAAATCTCCGAGCGCATCCTGCTTGCCGTGCTCGGCAGCCTGCTCGCCTTCCTCTACTACCCGCTCCTCAAGGCCTACACCCAGGGCCAGATGCAGGCGTGGCTCAATGCCCTGTTCGCCGTGTCCCTGCTTTGCTGGATGCACCGGCGCGAGGGCATCGCCGGCGCGCTGCTCGGACTCTCCTGCCTCTTCAAGCCCCAACTCGGACTGCTGCTCGCGTGGGGACTCCTGCGACGGCGATGGAACTTTTCCGCCTGCTTCGCCATTGTCTTTGGCGCCGGCACGCTCGTGTCCATCCTCGGCTACGGGCTCGCCAACCACCTCGATTATCTCCGCGTCCTCTCCTTCATCTCGCGCACCGGAGAGGGATACTTCGCCAACCAATCCATCAATGGCCTGATGAACCGCCTGCTCGGCAACGGCAACAATACCCAATGGCTCTACAACGAGTTCGCACCCTATCACCCCGTCGTCTACTGGACGACCACGCTGGTGGGAGGCGCCCTCGTCGGGTTCGCCCTCCTGTGGCGTGTTCGTTCGCGCGTCACACCCTCCGCCATCGAATACTGCATCATCTCCCTGACCGCCGTCATGGTGTCGCCCGTGGCCTGGGAACATCACTATGGCGTGCTCGCACCCATGTACGCCGTGGCGCTTCCGTGGGTGCTTCGGTACCGCCCCTTCGGCCGAGTGAGCCTCCCAATGCTCATGGTCAGCTTCGTCCTGACCGCGACCTTCTTCCAATTTACAAACCTTTTGGCCGAAACCCCCCTTAATTTCCTCCAATCCTATCTCTTCTTCGGTGCCCTCCTCTTCCTCGTGCTGCTGTATCCCACGGCCGGTCTGGGCGAGAGCGGACACGGCAACGCCCTCTGACGCAGGGACCACCACCGCCCGCCCCCTCATTCGGGAAGCCCCGGGAAAAACCGGTCAGGCCGCAAGAAGGCACAAACGCCACAAAGGGAAATTCCTGCGCTTTCCGTGGCCAGCGAATGGCGCTTGAAACACCGGGCTGCCCGTGAGGAGCTTGTCACGCCACGCCTGCGCCCCGGCCACGGCGCGCTTGCGCAGGGCTCCTTTCAAGGAGAGCGGTCTAATCCACCTTTCCCCCTTGCTCACCCCCACACCCGCCACCACTCTACAAGTCAAGGGTGGCCCCTTTTGCCCCTCACTCTTCGCACTTCCTCCTTCATGCCATCCATGCCTTCCGCCGAAGAAGCCCTCAAGCAACGCATCGAAGCCCGCCGCAAGCAGGCAAAGGCCGCCGATCCGGCGCACGGCGAGCCGTCGCCGGGGATCCTTGTCGAGATGCGCGGATGGGCCGATGCGCTGTTCTTTGCCTTTCTGCTCGCGCTCTTCATCCGGATGTATGTCTTCGAGTTGTTCATGATCCCGACGGGATCCATGACGCCGACGCTGATTGGCGATGAAGCACGATATGTGTCGGAATACGATTGGGACCAGGATGGACAACTGGACATCGTGGTGGCCGTTCCCAACCGTCCGATTCAAGTTCACTTGCGCGACTCGGAAGGCGTGTTTTCCCCGCTCCTGTTCCTGACGGGTGCGTACCCCAGCGTCCGCGCCCGGTTCGAGCGCGAGGTTCGACTGAGCCGGGGCCGGCGCGACATGATCATGGTGAACAAGTTCCTCTACTGGTTCTCGCCCCCCAAACGCGGCGACATCGTGGTCTTCAAGGTGCCCGACCGGCC
>CAYTRP010000587.1:0-2261 GCA_964440195.1 uncultured Candidatus Sumerlaeota bacterium | reverse complement strand
GGTCATGCCGGCGGCGATTGCCGCTCGGCGATGCGCCGAGGAAAGCGGGGAGGAGTTGCCCGACGAGGAAATCTGGCGCGTGGAGCGTGCGTGCTGGCTGGCGGGGCTGTTTTACTTTTCGGCCTTTGGCGTCCTCCTGGTGGACACGCTCGTCACGAGGGCAAGCCAGTGGCCGCTGGCCATGGCGATGCTTGCGGGCTTGCTGGCGATCGTTCTCCAGTTCGTTGTCATGGACAACCTTGTGCGCAACGTCAGCCTCCTGCACCCGGGGCGGGTCCGGCGCTGGCTGGGTGGCGCCGCCTCCTTTGCCGTCCTGCCCGTGTTGCCGTTGGTTTCGATCCTCTTCACCGCCACGCGCGAGGGGACGCTGACGCGCGACGAGTGGAGGCTGCGCAACATCCGCAATACCCGCATGCGGCTCCTTCCGCACGTGCATGGGGTGGATCGCCTCGTGGACGAGGAGGAGGCGGACATGATCGACAGCGTGCGCGAGTTCACCGAGCGCACGGCGGGCGGCATCATGACGCCGCGCATCGACATCGAGGGGGTGCCCAACGACATTCCCGTGCAAGACCTCATCGCACGGCTGCGGAAGACCGAGTACAGCCGCATCATCGTCTACGAGGGGAACCTCGACAACATCGTCGGGACCCTCCTTGCCAAGGAAGTCCTGCTGAACGTCAGTCGCAACCCGATGGACTTCATCCGGCAGCCGATGTTCGTCCCCCGGGAGATGAAATTGCCGGAACTCCTCAAGACGTTGCGCCAGGCACGTGCCCATCTCGCAATCGTCCTGGACGAATACGGCGGGACCTGCGGACTGGTGACCTTGCACGATCTCTTTGAGGAAATCGTTGGGGATCACATCCCCGACGAGGAGGACGGCGACGCCGACTGGATCACGCAGTTGGAGGAGGGGGCGTTCGCTCTCAACGGCAGGGTCGAGTTGTGGGAATTGAACGAGGACCTCGATCTTGAGCTGGATGAATCTGTCGCAAGGACCATTGGGGGCTTCGTGGCCGACAAGCTGGGTCACCTTCCGGCGGTTGGCGAGCGCGTCCCGATCGACGAGGGCGACTTCGTCATCGAGGAAGTCGCCAACAACCGCGTCCGGCGCCTGAGGTTCATCAGGGACTTGTCGTCCATGGGAGAGGAGGACGATTCTTGATTCCCGTCGTTGTCTGCCTCTTTCTCGCCGGATTGGTCGTGCGCCACTGGTGCGAGCGCTCGGAGGCCTTCCATCTGCACCTCTCGGTGTCGGTTCTGTATCCCGATGAACGGGATGATTCCGAGGTGGAACCGGACCTGGCCTCGACGGTCTTGCGGCGCACGCGCATGGCGTTGAGCGCGGTGAAACTGATGCGGCTGGTCTCGCTGTTTCTGCTCATCCCGGCAACCTCGTTGCTTGCGGCGCTCGCACTCGAGTTGTTCAGCGAGCAGTGGAGCGTCCCCCCCGTCCAGGTCATCGCGGGGATTGTCCTCCTCTTCGGCTTGATGTTCGCGCTGCATGCCTCGGCCGCGCTTGTTGTGCCCGTCTCCAGGATCAGCCGGCGCAACGTCACCCCGGAATGGGTGGTCCGGGAGGATGTTCTCCCGCCGGCCGCCATCTCGGCCGGCTGGTACGCGTGGGAAACGCTCATCTCGGGCGTTGATCGCCTGATGATGGCGATTTCGTTGGGCCGCCCTCGCGCCAAACTGATCGAGCAGGACAAGGAAGTGCGCCTGTCGGTCGACGCGGTTCGCTTCCCGCGAGAGCCAGCGCACCGGCAGGGCATGGAAGATGCCCTGCACAAAGGCGGCGACCGCACGACCCGCCAAATGGTGAAGGCCATTGAAGAGTTGGACAAAACCCTGGTTCGCGAGGTCATGCGTCCCATCAACAAGGTGACGGCGGTCCGTCTGCCCAGCTACACGCCAAAGCGGCTGCTGGCCCTCTGCCGCCGGACGGGCTACACGCGCATCCCCGTTTACGAAGACACGGTGACCAACCTGGTTGGATATATTAACGTCTATGACCTGCTGGAGCAGGAAAGGCTCCCCGAGAGTCTCCGCCCACTCGTCACCAGGCCGCTGTTTGTGCCGGAACTGGCCCGCGTCGATGCCACGCTGCAGGAGATGATCCTGCGCAAGCAGCAGGTCGCGATTGTCTTCGATGAATATGGCGGAACTTCCGGTTGGATTTCCCGTGAAGACATTCTGGAGGAGATCGTCACCGACCTCGCCGACGATCTCCTCCAGAATGTCTTCACGGGAAATCCAAC
>CAYTRP010000586.1:0-2267 GCA_964440195.1 uncultured Candidatus Sumerlaeota bacterium | reverse complement strand
CAAACCCGACTTTGCCTTCACCCCCGATGCCAATTTCCCCATCATCAATGGCGAGAAGGGCATGGTCTCGGTCTATGTCGGTGCCGAGTGGCCCGAAACGCTGGTCGACCCCGTAACCGGCATGGAATTCGTCCGCCTGACCGGGGGCGAACGCGAGAACATCGTCCCCGCCTCGGCGGAACTCGTCATCCGCTTTCCTTCGGAACAACGCACGGAGGTCCTCAAGGAACTTGTCCGCACCACCACCGAATACGTGGTCGAGCACGACAACGCCAACATCACCCTCCAACCCAATCGCCAGCGCGAGGTCGGCGGCGGGCGCTTCGAGGCAGTCGTCAGCTTCATCGGCAAGGCCGCGCACTCCTCCACGCCCGACAAGGGGCACAACGCCATTGTCGATGCGCTCGATTTCCTCAAGGACATCGAAACCTTCCCCGAGTCCGTCCGCCGCTTCGCCGCCTTCCTGCACATCGCCGGTTCGGACGCTTCGGGTGAACCGCTGGGCATCGCCGCCAACCACGACTTCATCGGGCCCACGACCGTGTGCCTCTCGCTTCTCGAAATCTCGAAGACGCGCGGCCGTGCGGTCCTCAACATTCGGCCGACGATGGGATGGACGCATGCCCAGGTCCTCGACCGCGTGCGCAAGACGCTGGATGCCTACGAGGAAGCCGTTGGGGCAAAGATGACGCTTTCGCCCAAGGGTGAGCTGAAGAACCCCATCTACCTCGACCCGACGGATCCCCGCGTCGCGGGTGGCATCAAGGCGCTTCAGGATTCCTACCGCCTCATCACCGGGCGCGAGCCCGAACTCAAGGCCATCGGTGGCACCACCTCCGCCAAGGCCCTGCCCAACTGCTGCGCGTTCGGGCCGGTCATGACACCCGACGAGATGGAACTCGCCCACCAATGCGACGAACGCGTGCCGGTGGAATCCGTCATCCGCAACGCCAAAATCTACGGCGCGTCCATCGCCCTGTTCCGGTAGGGCGGCAGGAAGACCACCATCGAGTTGAGGCGAACATCCGGGTAATGATCAAACAGGCCGGGATAGGCCTCTCGCACCCACTGCAACGTGAAGAGGCTGACAACCGTGGGCCGCGAAAGATCAGGATTCGCGCGCTCCGGCATGTCGATGGCCTGTCCCCAGTCGGGCAGGATGAAGGTGTAGTCCTCGATGCCGTAACTCTCCGGGCGGCTGCTTCCAAAGTACGAAAAGTTAATCGCCGCCACATCATTGCTCCGCATCCATTCCGCCAATAGCGGCAAGTCCCCGCCCCAATCGATGTTGCTGTCGTTGATGATTTTGTGAATGCGATATGTATTTCCGAAGGCCATGTTGACATAGGTGGCCTCGTGCGGGTGTGTCCAGATGACGGTGACCATTTGGGAAAGGAACAGAAACGCGGCGGCGGATTGTTGGAGACGGTTCCCATGCAGAAGCCATTTCACCGCGAATGCGCCCACCAACACGCACACCGGAAAATAGATGAAGAGAATGTGCCGGTGGCCGATGTTCACCTTCCCCAGCACGACGACCACAAAAAGCGCGAGGAACGGCGCCGCGAGGATGGCAATCCGTTGAAGGCGCCATGCCGTGCGATTGGAAACGCCGCCGGCACGCAACCTCGAAAGCCCCCACATCGTCGCCACCAGCAATGCCGCCAACATCGGCAGCGGAGTCTTCACAAGGATCGTCACGAAGAAGTACCCCAGGAATCCCCCCGTGTGCTGCCCGCCGAGGAACGTCGCCAATCGCCCGTGCATCGTTCCCATGTGCGCCAAGGTCGACAACGTGGCTTCCGGCAGAATCCCCCATTGCCAAAGCCCGTTCGCCAGCCGGTCCCATGCGCTCAACGGCTCGCGCGTCACCGGAACCCCGTAATCCAGTGGCCGCCACAATTCGGCCCCGGCTGGCAGCAGCGAAAACCGAAACAGCGCTCCCGCCCAGCACGCCGCAAGAACACCCGCCGCCGTGGCACCCGCGAGCACGCCAAAGTCCCGCGCGCGCACGCGTCCTCCCGCGACAAGCACCAAGACACCGAGCGTCATCAGCATGAACACCACGAACACACTCGCCGGCAACTTCACCTGCGACGCCAACCCCGCCACCAACGCGAACGCCATCGCCCGTTGCAATGCCGGGCGGCGCCACCACAGGAGCCCAAGCCACGTCACCGCCGCGCAGGCGGCCACCATCGGCACATCGAAAGTGACGAAGGCGGAATGCCCGAGATACTCGGGGTAGAACAACAACAGGGCCGCCG
>CAYTRP010000585.1:0-2273 GCA_964440195.1 uncultured Candidatus Sumerlaeota bacterium | reverse complement strand
CTTGGCGGCGGGCGAAATCCCCGACCAAAGGTCAACATGACTCGTTTTGAGCTTCCCAACGGCTTGACGGTTTACGCCCTCGAGCACAAGGACGTCCCCTTGGTGACCCTGGACATGTGGGTTCGGGTGGGGGCGGCGGATGAACCTCCAGAGGTCGCCGGGATCAGCCATTTCCTGGAGCACATGCTCTTCAAGGGGACCCCCCGCCTCGGCGTCGGCGAATACGACCGGCGGATCGAGGCCCTCGGCGGGTATCTCAACGCCGGCACCAGCATGAATTTCACGCACTACTACCTGACGATTCCCTCCCAGCACCTCGACGCGGCACTGGAGGATCTCGCCGACGTGATTCGGAATTCGTCCATTGCCGCCGCGGAGGTCGAAAAGGAACGAGGCGTCATCCTGGAGGAGATTCGCCTCAAGGAGGACAACCCGGTCGGGTTTCTCTTCGACGAGATCACCCGGCGCGTCTTCGCCGAGGGTCCGCTGGCCGGCACGGTCATCGGCTCGCCGCGCACTGTCCAGGGGATCACGCGCGACCAACTGGCGGAGCACCACCGGCGCTATTACGTGCCTTCCAACATGACATTGGCGATCTCCGGCGACATCAATGCGGACCTCGTGCGCCGCCGGGTGCGAAACGCCTTTGCGGACTGGGAGGCGGAATTGAAGCCGTGGCGCCAGACGCCCCCGGCGACGTCGTTTCGCCTGCCGGAAGAGGTGACCTGGTCGCGCGACTGGCGGCAGACGTACTTCTTCCTCGTTTTCCCGGGAGAGGAAGTGACGACCCTCGGGCAGATGGCGGCGGTCGATGTCGCCGACCAGTTGCTGACCGGTGGCCGGACCGCGCGGCTGACCAACAGCCTGCGCGAGAAGAAGGGACTCGTCTCGACCATTGGCAGCTACTTCATGGCATTGCCCCATCCCGGGTTCGTGGCCATCTATGGGACGTGCGACGAGGACCAGCTTGAGCAGGTGCGGGCGGAAATCTTTGCGGAGTTGGAGAAGATGCGCGGCGAGGGCTTCACCGCCGCCGAACACCGGCGCGCGCGGCGCCAGTTGATCACCGAGCACCTCTACCAGGCGGAAACCAATGCCGGCAGGACGGGCATCGTGGGCAACAGCCACGTCCTGTTCGAGGACGGCAGCCTGTTGGAAGATTACCCCCGGGCGGTGGAATCGGTCGGCGAGGAAGAAGTGCGGCGCATCCTTGAATCGATGCTCCCCGGGAATGCAAGCTTCTATGTGGCGCGGCCGGCCGCGCGGGACCTTGTCGGGGCAGGGTCATGAGCCGATGGCTCGGCACGTGCTCCTGATCCCGCGAATCCCCGTCGCGCCGGCTCCCCGGGCCGTTTTTGCATGGGCCATCGTCTGTGTTGCTGTCCTTGCATCCGCTTGTTCCTCCCGCAATCCCTCCCTGACGGATCTCTCCCCAAAAAAAGAGAAGGCCAGCATGAATCGACTGGAAAACGGCATCACGGTGCTCCACCGGCAAAACACGTCGAACGCGATCGTGGCGATCACCTGCCTGGTGCATCCGGGTTCGACGGCCGATCCGGACGGTCGCGAGGGAACCACAAACCTACTCGCGCGCCTTCTGAGCCGGGGAACAACCACGCGCTCGTCCGACGAATTGGCGGCGGGACTTGAGGACCTCGGCGCGCGCTTTTCCGCCTCGGCCAGTCACGACTACATCCAGGTCACTCTTCAATGCGTGCGCGAGGATGTGCCCGAGGCGCTGGAGCTGATGGCGGACATGCTCCTGAACCCGGTGTTCCCCATCGACGAAATGCGCCTGGAGCGCGAACGCATTCGCGCACAGATCCGGATGCGCGACGATCGCCCCCCCTCCGCGACGCTCCATCGCCTTCGGCAGGTGCTCTACGGAACGCACCCCTACGGCCGTCCGGTCGAGGGCAATTCGGAGAGCCTTGACCAAATCACCCAGATCGACCTGGTGACGCTGCATCGGGAGGCATTTCGCCCGGAGAAGATGATTTTTGCCATCGTGGGGGATGTTGCCGAGTCAAGGGCGGTGGATTTGATCGAGACGCACTTCGGGGCGATGCGCGGCGAGGATGCCGAGCGGTTGAGCGCCACGAAGACATTCGGTTACACGGCGGCCGTTGACGAGATCGTGCGCGAGACCGAGGGCGGTTTCGTGGCCCTTGGGGTGATTGCCTGCAACGAGACACATCCCGATGGTCCGGCAGTGGATGTCGCGACGGCGGTGTTGGGCATGGGAATGTCCTCGCGGATGTTCAGCGAGTTGC
>CAYTRP010000584.1:0-2275 GCA_964440195.1 uncultured Candidatus Sumerlaeota bacterium | reverse complement strand
GCCCTGCTCGCGCGGGTCCGCGACGAGCAGGGCAATTTCTACAACCATCCCGACTACGCCGACGTGCAGACGCGGCTGAAGGCGCAGTTGGAAAGACTACGCGAGGAACTGGAAGTCTCCGACCCCGATCCGGAAGAGTCGTATCCGGTTGGGGAGCCGTTTTGAGGGGGTGTTTGGCAATGGAGAAAAGGACACCGATGTTCAACAGGCCGCAACTGATAGTCATCGGCCTCATGGTTGGCAGCGTCGTCTTTTCCTGCTTGGGGCTGGCTGGTTTTTTCGTTTGGACCTTTTACCACGGGGACCCGTGCGGAAGCGAGTTGGAGGCACAGTTCGCCATCGTTCAGGTGGGAGACTCGATGGACAAGGTTATTGAAGTCATGGGCCGGGAACCGAATGACTCCGGTGTTGATGCAAACGGAGTGACATATTGGAACTACCACTGCGATGTTCTCTCCTGGCATTACAACCTGCACTTCGATGCGAACGACAGGGTGGCGAAAAAGTTTGTCTATGATTTTTAGAGAATCTTGCGGGCTGCATGTCCTGCCGGGACTACCCTAAAAAATGTCTTCAACCGCCTTGCACAAACGATGGCTGAGATTCTGGCCAAAAAGAAGCTTCATCATGCCGTCGCGATGACGCGGCGCTCGCGGTCGGCGGCGTAGGCGAGGCAGGCGAGAATGTCTTCGCGGGTCAGTTCCGGGAAGTCCGTCAGGATTTCCTGCTCCGAAACGCCATTGGCCATCCAGCCCAGCACGTCGGACACGGCTATGCGCATCCCGCGCACGCACGGACGCCCGCCCCGCTTGCCGGGTTCCCGGGTGATGATTTCATGGTAACTCATGGAAACGGCCTCCTTGGCATTCACCGTGTGGCGGGCAACCTCTCCGCCATTTTCCCCCGGAAAGCAACCCTCCGTTTCCCTTCCGGGCCCGCCTCTTGACTGGCCGCACCCGGTGTGTTGTCGTTCAGGCGAGAGGCACCCGCCATGACCACACTCCCCATCGATCTGCCAACCGAGGCCATTCGCGATTTCTGCCGCAGGCATTGCGTGCGGCGGTTGTCTTTGTTTGGTTCCGTGCTGCGCAACGATTTCACGCCGGACAGCGACATTGATGTTCTGCTGGAGTTCGAGCCCGGCGCGGGAGTCGGCATGATCGCCTTTGAAGGGCTGGAATTGGAATTGGGCGGGATCATCGGACGCAAAGTGGACCTGAACACGCCGGGCTCCCTCAGCCCTTATTTTGCCGAGGAAGTCCTGCGCGAAGCGATGCCCATCCATGTCGAGGCATGACGACCTGATCAGTTTGCGGGCGATCCGCGAGGATCTGCCGCCCTTGGTCGAGCAGCTCGACGACTTGATAACACGTTTGGAAGTGGGTCCAGGGGCCTGATTTGCGGGATCGGATGGTTTTGTAGTCCGATTCGCAGTCGGGACGGCTGGCGCCACATTCCTCCACCCCCCAAACACCCCTTCCCCGGCCAGACGCCGCTTGCGCGCTTGGGGGGGCGGTTTCATTCTCGCTGGCATCTTGCGGGTAAGGATATCGGGCGAGTGATGCGGCGTTGGTTTCCGGTGTTTGTGGGGGTGTGCGCGGTGGTCCTGGTGGGATGCGCGCCGCGCGCCAGGCGTTGCTATTTGCCGGCCACGCGGTATGAACCGCTCAAGGAGCTGTTTCAGGAGTCCGGCAGCATGGCGCGCGTCGAGGAGGTCATGGAGCAGGAGGATTGGGCGCCGTGCGAGCGCAATCAACTGCGGTACTTTCTGACGCGGGACCTGTATCTCGAGTTGCTCGAGCGCGAGCAGCTCAGCCGCCCGGACCAGGGGCCTCGCTTTGCGGGGGGCGGCGCGCCCCGGGTCGGTGACGGGGGCGGGTGACGCGATGGCTTTCGTTCCCCGGTTTTCCCTGCTGTTCAAGATCCTGTTCCGCATCCGTGACCGCGCCGCCGCCGAGGGGCTGTTCCTGCGCGGGTCCGTGGCGTTCGAGGAGGGGGAGTTCGAGGACGCCCGGATGATCTTCGCCTACGGGAAATCGCTCGACCCGACCCTTGCCGGGAACCACTATAACTATGCGGTGACCTTGCAGCGCCTGGGGGTGCCGGTGGCACAGCGGCGTCGCGCGTGGGAGGAGTACCTCGCGGCGGCGGCCAAGGACCCCAAGCAGTCCGAAGACCACAAGCGTCTGGCGCGGCAGGAACTGGAGCGGCTGAAGAACAGCGGCTGAAGGTTGGGGGGATGAGTATTGTGTTGAGAACATTGATAATAGTTTGT
>CAYTRP010000583.1:0-2277 GCA_964440195.1 uncultured Candidatus Sumerlaeota bacterium | reverse complement strand
GTGGCCCAGACCATGTGATAAAGAAGTTGGCAATATGTTGCCATGGATAAATCTCCAGTGCCATGTCGCCCCTCGACGGGGCTCGGACCGCTTTTGCCTTTCACCCCCGGTTCCGGCTTCGCCTGCACCGGGGGCCATTCAAATTTCGCCCTGGCGGGCTATTCGGATTTCACCCTGACAGGCTGAATTCCCGGTCGACTGCAAGGTCAAATCCTTCGTCCAAGCTTTCACGGGTGCGTCTCGCGAATCCGCGAAACGCGTCCGGAGGGAAGTCGGAAAAGGGCGCGCCTGCCGGGCGCAGCCACCGAGCCCGAGCGCGTCCCACGTCTGCGACACCGGGCGCGAAAACACCTCTTGGGTAGCAGTGTCGTAAAGCTGAGATGTCCCCGAATCCGCGAAATGCCCCCGGAGGGAAGTCGGAAAGAAGGTGCCCGGAATGGTGCAGCCACCGAGCCCGGAGGGCGGCATTTGAATGGCCTCCGGTGGAGGCGACAGCCGGAACCGGAGGAAGCGATGCCACAATGGGCCAAGCCCCAACGGGGCGGCATTACTTCTCCTCGTACTCTTCCCGATACTCAAGGCCCCGTCAACGCCTCGGGGCGGACCCCAACGGAAAGCGGGCAACAAACACGACAAGCCCTCATGTCTGGGGCGATCTTCCGGGCAGCCGCCTCCGCCTCCCCGCGCGATTCAAAAAGGCCGACACAAGCCGAACCGCTCCCGCTCAGGAACTGCCGCCTTGCGCCGCAGACGGCCAGCAAGCCGAGCGTCTCCGCTACACGGGGATAAAGACCGGCAACTTTTTCCTCAAAGGCGTTCGGAAATTCGGGCATGGAGTCGCATCCTCCCGCCATCCAATCCTCGAGTTCCCTCGCCGAGAACAGGGAACCCCAGTCGCCGCTGGACACGGCCGCATAGGCCTCCCGAGTCGAAACCGAGACGGCCGGAACCGCCACGAGGGCGATCAGGGATCTGGTGGCCGGGATCGGCTTCAGGACCTCGCCCCGTCCTCTCCCCCACTGACTTCCTCCCAGGACAAAAAAGGCGGCATCGCTGCCGACCTTCGACGCCAGACGCTCGATATCGGGGGCTTCGAGGGAGAGCCCGAAGAACAAATTCGCGGCAACCACCGCGCCAGCCGCATCGGAGCTTCCGCCACCAAGTCCCGAGCCATGCGGGATGTTCTTCTCCAGCAGAATCCTGACCGGTGGAAACTCGCGCACACCGCGCAACTGGCCAATCGCCCGCAAAACGACATTGCTGTCGTCGCCCGGGACGCCCTCCGAAAACGGACCGCCCACCAGAAGCGAATCCTCCCCCTCCCCGGGTTGGAGAACCAGACGATCCGTCCAATCCAGAGCCTGAAACAACGTCTCCAGTTCGTGAAACCCGTCCTTGCGCCTGCCCAGAATCGACAACCCGAGGTTGATCTTGGCGGGGCAGGCCATCGCGATTCCGTTGCAACCCTCACTTCTCATCGCGCGCCGCCATCTCCTTCTGCCGCTTCTCCCACACGCGCGCATACTTCAGGAAGACCGAAAAAGCCGCGAGCATGCAGATGATGAAGCCGGCCTTTCCATCCCTCCACCCGCTGTAAAGAATGAATTGGCGGAAGAAGCGCCACGCGGGGCGGAGAACAAGGTGGCGCCACCCCACCTTGGGGGTCTTGGTGGCCCGGTCCTCCCCTGCCCATTGGGTATAGCGCAGGAACTTATTCAGATAGGGATCGAGATCCTCCACCGCATGGTGGAAGAGCTTCCCCTTCAGGGTGCCGATGGAGAACTCCCGGCCGTCGGGAAACTCGATGCCCGCATGAACATGGCGGGGAATGTAGCGAGCCCTGTCGCGGCGGAACAGGCGCGTCAGGATATCGCGTTGCCAACCGCATCCCACGATCCTCCTGCCAATGAACTCATTCTCGCGAAAGCAGTTGTAGGCATCGTGCGGCCCGTCGTTCTCGAGGACCGCAAGGATGTCGTCCCGGAGTTGCGGCGTGATTCTCTCGTCGCAATCCACCACAAGGATCCAGGGGTGGGCAGCCTGCGGAATTGCCCAATTCTTCTGCTCGGCGGCTCCCACGTAGGGCCTTACAAGCACCCGGTCGGCATGGGCACGGGCAATCTCCCCGGTCCGGTCGATGCTGTTGGCGTCCACAACGACGAGCACCTCGTCGGCGAATCGCGCGGACTCGATGCACTCCCTCAGATGTCGCTCCTCGTTGCCTGCCGTGATGAGCGCCGTCAGTCCCTGTCGTGGGCTCATGGGGCTTCCCTCTCC
>CAYTRP010000582.1:0-2278 GCA_964440195.1 uncultured Candidatus Sumerlaeota bacterium | reverse complement strand
ATTGCGCGGAGGGAGGTCCTTACCCATGGCGCCCACGTCGATAACCACAGACTATCCGCTCCTCGTGAGGGTGCCCGACATTCTCGGGGGAAAACTGACCCTCAAGGGGACGCGTATACCTGTTTGGCTCGTCCTGCAGTACCTGTCCGCCGGCAACACCTTCGATGAGATCATCGCCGACTACCCTGGTGTCACGCGCGATCATCTTGGCCAAGTGGTTGCTTTTGCGGCCCGCCACACCCTTTCCGATCTCCCCAAGACGGATCTGCCCGCCGAGGCCGTCTAGCCCGTGCGACTAAAACTCGACGAGAATGTCCCCGTCGGATTGGGAGCCGCGTGAGCGCTCGTGAATCTCGGGTGGGATTGCGAGACGGTTTATCAGGAGAACATCAATGGATGCCGCGATGAAGAGATTGCGGAGGCCTGCGCGAGGGAGGGGCGAGTCCTCGTGACCTTCGACAAGGATTTCGGAGAGTATCGCTTCTCCCATTTCCTTGGAAAGACAGGACTGATACTCCTGCGTCTTCCGAACCAGGGAATCGCCGATGTCAAGGATGCCCTGTTGAAGGCGATCCCCGAGATGCCGCCAAGGGGGGTTGCTGCGCCATTCATCGTTGTTGAGCGACATCGCATACGAAAAGGGAGATGGAGCGTGCCGGACATTTCGGACGAGAGCCAGGGCAAGTGAGCAGAATGGATGAGAGCCTGAAGATTGTGAACACCTGCGCCACCCACGCGGCGCAGCTCGGGGAGTTGCAGCGCTTGGTCTTTCCCACCCTTGCCGATGAAGAGCGGCTCAAGGCCCCGCATTATCTCAAGCACATCGAGATGTTTTCCGAAGGGCAGTTTGTCGTGCTGGACGGCGAGCTTGTCGTCGGGATGACGACGACGATCCGCCTGAACTTTGACTTCGACCACATCGACCACACGTTCGCGGACATCATCGCCGGTGGCTGGTGCACGACACACAAGCCTGACGGCGCGTGGCTCTATGGCATCGATGTGGGGGTGCACCCCGCGTATCGCGGACGGGGCATCGGCAAGGCGCTCTACGAGGTGCGCCAGGGCGTCGTGCATCGCCACGGCCTCAAGGGACAGGTGACGGTCGGCATGATGAGTGGCTTCCGCGAGATGAAGTCGCGCATCTCGGCCATCGACTATTACGAAAAACTGGTGGCGGGCGAGGTCTGGGACCCGACCGTGTCGATGCAGATCAAGACGGGCTTCAAGCCGCGTGGCCTGCTCCCCGGCTACGTCAACGATCCCGTGTGCGACAACTGGGGCGTGCTGCTGGTCTGGGAAAGGGAGGCGGAAGCCGCGAGTGGCTAGGCCGTCTCGCTCTATCCCATGCCCCGTTGCGAAGGCGCGGGGCGTTGCTCCTCGAAAAGAACGGACACACGAGGTAATGGCAAAATAGACCTCATGCCGGAGAACCCAAAGTGACGCGTGCAGCCTTGCAACAGGATATTCTCAAAGTACCCCAGGACGTTTTCAAAGGCGCAAAAACCAAGGGAGCGCGGGCATCCTGCGTGTCCACCGTAGCCAAGCGGAGGTGGGTCCGCCAATTCCACGCCGCGCGCTTCTCGGGTTTCCCGAGATCATCGCAGGCAAGGGGGCCCATGCCGTTCAACGGCTTCATGCGTCGTTTGCGAATCCACGCCTCGATTTTTGGCCCGCGGCTCTTCGCTCCAAAATGAATCCCAACGGGATTCCGTATCGTAGCCCGGGGTTGACGCGCGCGGGGCTTTCTCTGCGCGCGGCTACCCCGGGTCAGCTCACCACAAACCCCTACCGCGAAGCGGTTGCGTAAAAAACGGCGGGCAAAAAATCGAGACGTGAATCTTATACACGGGTGCACAAACCACTGAACGGTATTGGCGTCTCCGCCCGCCCTCCCTCAGAACGTGTAATTCACCAACGGATCGCTCGACCCCAGCGGCACGCCGTTGGGCGCTTCGGTGGAGGCGGGGGATTTTGCCGCGACGATGACGTTGGCCGTGTTGTTGTTGGCGACGGACCAGTTGGTGCCGTTGCCGGAGCAGGCGTTGCGCTGGATCAGGTTGCGGTTGCCGGTCGCCACAATGCCGCGCTCGTTGCCGACGCAGTAATTGTCTTCAACGACGCAACTGTCGGTGACCAGAATGCCCGCGGCGGTGCCGCTGCCGTCGGGGCCGTTGCGGCGGGCGAGGGAATACGCAAGACGGGTATGTTCTGCCCAAAATCCACCCGTCTTGTTGCGCGTGGCGAGGCATCGTTCGGCAACGCCACCCGTCGTCAA
>CAYTRP010000581.1:0-2279 GCA_964440195.1 uncultured Candidatus Sumerlaeota bacterium | reverse complement strand
CGCGCATCGTGCCGTTCCTCGACGTTTGCAAGGCGTGGCTATTCTCCCAGACCCGGCGCAAGGGCAAGGCATGGCAGGGGAAGCGGAATGACCTCTACGATATCCTGACAGAGATCTACGGTCTCGCTGGCGTGGCGAAAATCCACGACGGTTTCCGGCATTCCTTCATCTCCTACCGATGCGCGGAAATCAGGGACGTGGCACAGGTCGCCGATGAGTGCGGGAACTCCCCGAACACGATCAAGAAAAACTACCGGGAACACGTCACCGGTGCGGCGGCAACGAGGTATTTCGCGATCCGGCCGGCGAAAGCCGCGGCCAACGTCACCTCCATCGAAGATGGGAGGGCATCCGCATGAGCAAAAACATTGAACATCACGCCGCCGCCGCCGCGGCGGTTCAGTATCTCAAACTCTCCGCAGCGCGTGGCGACGCAGAGGCCGCCGCGTTTTTGTTGAGAATTGGCAACCAAGCTGCAAACCATTTGAAAGCCCTCTCAATGCGTCCAGAGGGAACGCCTGGCCGTGTGGCGATTGATGCCGTCGCGGCACGGGCGGAATCTTGGCCCGTGGCATGCCCGGCGATTGATGAATTGCGACTGACGAACATCCCGACTATCCCGAAATCACTCGGAAAAGATCTGCCGTTTCGGGCAAAGAAGGGGAAAACAAAGACCCGTGATTTCAGCGGCGGTTCGGTGACTGATTTTGCAATGACGGCGTTTGAGGACATTGATCGCGAACGCCGCGGAGCCACGCCCGAACTACGAAGCGCGCTCTTGGAATGCTGGCCCGCAATGACCGATGAACAAAAGGGAGACTGGCGAAATCTCGCCGCGACTCTCCCGCCGTTGGATGGAACCAAGAAGACTTTAGGCTTGTGGAAGAATGCCGGTGTCCGGTGGGCTGAATGGTGTTGCTCTGGTCAATGGAAGTCCTTCCCTTGGCCCGACGAGGTGTTGAACCGGGCGGGCCAGCCAACCAACAGCCGGAAGCGCGGAATTGAGACTGCGGTGAAGGAGAAGCTTGGGAAAGGATTCGCTCAGATTGCCCTGCCACTCATTAGGGGGGAATAGGTGTAATATTTTGAGACGCACCAAAGCGCGAGTGTTCGCGCCATGGCCACTGCAACCGCACCACCACCAAACGAAACAGCGGAGCTTGTGAAGCTCCTAACCACCGACCAGGCCGCTACCCGGCTTGGAGTATCAAAGAGGACCATTCAGGAACTCGCCGCCGACCGGAAGATTGCGTTCATCAAGTTCGGCAGAAATGTTAGGTTCGCAATCGCGGACCTCGACAAGTTCATCGAGTCGCACCGGAGCCTTCCGGTTGGATGGAAGGGAGGGGCCAAGTAATGAACCCCGCCGACGACCGCCGCGCGGCAGGACGCGCACCCCTCACCGAATTGGACGCTGGCTTAACCGCCTATCAGCGCCGGACAGTCAGCGTCAACGACCACCTCGCTTTCCGCGTCCGGATGGCCGACGAAATGGAAGCCGCCCGACAACGCGAAATCGACCAGATGCTAGACGAGGAAATCGAAATCGACCCGTTCGGCGGCGATCCACCTAGCAGGCGATCCGACAAGGAATTGGCGAGGATGCTTGACTTGATCGACAACCTGCCAATCGCATGAGCCTCGATCTATCTCGACTCGAAAAGCCTCGTATTTCCGGCGGTAAAACCATCGCCCGTTGCCCGGCATGCGCTGAAACCGGAAACGACACCGGCGCGGAGCATCTGTTCATCAACTCCGACGGCAAATTCGGATGCGTGCTCTATCAGTCCACCGAAGGCAAAGATCATCGGAAGAGGATTTTTGAACTCGTCGGAATTGCCGACGCTAAGACCGCTCAGGCTGGCGACAAGCCCGTCTGGACCGCGCTCTCATCCGCTCCATCGTCCGCGCCGTTTCCGTCACTCCGCCACTACAAGCACGGGCTGCCGGTCGCGCATTGGACGTATCACACCGCCGCGGGGCTGGTGACCGGCATCGTCGCCCGCTTCAACCTGCCAGGCGCCCGCAAGGAAATGCTCCCGCTCGCATGGTGCCGCGATCAAAACGGAAACACCGGCTGGCGCTGGAAGTCTATGATCGAGCCGCGCCCGCTATATAGCCTCCCGCTCGTCGAGGAGTTCGCTGTCATTGTCGAGGGGGAAAAATGCGCCGAGGCCGTCAAAGCCGCTGGCCTTCCGGTGACGACATGGGCGGGCGGGTCATCCGCGATCCACAAAACTGACTGGTCGCCACTGGCCGGGAAGGTGGCTGTCATCTGG
>CAYTRP010000580.1:0-2279 GCA_964440195.1 uncultured Candidatus Sumerlaeota bacterium | reverse complement strand
ATGGAAGAGAGGGTGGAGGCGGCCTAGCCCCGCCGCGCCGCGCGGATGGGGTGTGCATCCAAGTTCGCATTCCCACGGCAAACAGGGGTAACAATGGGTCAAAACGGGACACTTCCAGGCACGGCAATTGTCCGCTTGAAGAATCCCCCCATCTCCACCTGATTTCCCGAAACCCCCAGTACTACTGGGGGTTTCGGGCTTTTTGGTGCTTGCAAGTTCGCATCGAAGTTCGCTTGCGGTCCGGATTGGGTCATGTAGTAGTGTCCGCGGTCGCTTCCAGGCGCTCCTCGAAGGCGTCAATCGCGGCTCGTTGCAGGTCAGGCGAGACGTGGGAATACAGATTCAACGTCGTCTCGATCCGGCTGTGTCCCAGACGGTCGGCAACGATCTTGGGATGCGTCCCCGCGGCCAGTTCAACAGTGGCGTTCGTATGGCGCAGTTCGTGCATCGTGATCTCCGTCACCTTTGTGCGCTTGATGAGATCCTTGTGGTACGTGTCCCATGTCGTGCCGCCTAAAGGCTGGCCGTGCGCGCCGGTGAACACGAATCGGCCAGCCTCCCAGGTCCTCGCGGCGAGCTGCTGCTTCGCCTGTTCGACCCTCCACGCCTTCAGGGCCTCCACAACGCTGCGAGGCAGGGCCACGGCGCGATCCCGGCCGGTCTTGGTGGTCGTGCCTATGATCTCGCGATTGTCGTCGTCACGGGTGACTGTGCGCCGTATCGTGAGGACCATCACCTCCAGGTCAACATCAGGCCACTGCAATGCGCGGAGTTCACCGGGACGCAGGCCGGCGAATAGCGCGACACGGTAGACGGCATGCCACATCGTGTCTTCAGTGGTCGCGGCGAACACGCGCCGGATTTCGTCGGGCGTCCATGTCTTGTGCGGCGCCGGCTTGGCGGTTGGGGCGCGGGTGGCGGTGACCGGGTTACTCCGGATGATGTCCAGCCGCTCAGCCTCCGCCAATGCCGCGCTGAGGACGCGCCGCGCTTCCTCGATCGTTTTGAGCCCCACCTTGGCCTTCACTCGCGAATCGATCCACTGCTGGACCATCGCCGTGGTGAGTTGGGAGAGCTTCGCCGTGCCGATGGTCGGCTCGATCTGGGACGATGCGCGTTGCAGGTACGTGGCATACGTCGATGCCTTCCACCCCCCGCGGCCACGTTCCAGCCACGCCGCGATGGCCTGGTTGACCGTCATGTCGGCATTCGGCGCGTACCGTCCATCGCGCTTGTCACGGGCAATCTTCCGCAGGTGATCCTCGGCGGCGTCGCGGTTGCCGAAGGTTTTGGTGACCAGCTTCGGCTTCCCAAACGGTTGAGGCACGTACCATCGCGCCTTGAAGCGCTCCGTGCCATCTTTCAGGCACACGGTCTGGATGAACCCCTCGCCGCGCTTCAGCCCCTCGGACGACGATCCCTTCTTCTTTCGTGGCACGTTGTCCTCCGTGACTCAATGGCATATCTGGACAGGGACCCCCCGACCGGGCTATGGTGGGTCAGGATAATACGAACATCTGTTCTAGACAAGAGTCCTGGGAGGGAGCATGGAACCGGTCCATATCACCACACACTCCGTTACCGTTGATGAGATTCAAGGCGACGCGATCCAGAGTGAAGTGACCAAACGTGTTGATGGCGACATCACCAGCATCCGGATGACACTGCCGGGAGGCATGGTGCCCGCCGTCGATGTCGTGAGTCGCAATCCCGATGTCGCCCACCACGAACTCCGGCAGTACGTCGCCCTGCGGAACCTCCAGGCACAAGCCCGCCTGATACCGGAGGCACGGCGCCGCAGAGAGGAACGGAAGCAACGGCTCCGCGAGCAGCGGTCGAGGGAGCGGTGTACGGGGTGTGGCGGATCGGGCTGGGTCGAGGACCACGAACACAATCAGCAGCCATGCCCCTCATGCTCAGGGTGACGATTCTTCCGCGTCGATCTCTGCCTCCAGTTCGGCGTCGAGCTTGCGATCTGCGCTAATCCAGATTTTGAGGAAGCTCTCCAGCATGCCAAGTCGATCCGGATCGGTGTCCCAGTTAACCTGGTCGACCATGCGCTTCGCCTCAGCCTTTCGCGACTCCACTGACACCTCGTCCATCACCGGGCGATATCCGGCTTTGGTGGACACGAGGTCGTAGGGGAGCACGAGCACATCCGAGATCGCATCGATGTACTCCCCCGATGGCTGCTGATCGTGAACCCATCTGGACACGGTCGACCGTCCAACGCCCACGGCATCGGCGAATTCGTTTTGAGTCATATCGCGATGCTTCAG
>CAYTRP010000579.1:0-2281 GCA_964440195.1 uncultured Candidatus Sumerlaeota bacterium | reverse complement strand
CCTGGCCGAGGTGCAAGCAGCGCTCACCGAAACGCTTCCGGATGGGGTGCCAATTCCACTGCTTGCCCGGATCAGGAACAATCTCAGCTTCAGGGATGTCGACGAAATCCCGTACGGCCTGAAAGTCAAGTTTGACGCGGTGTGGCCCACCATCGCGGGCTACGTCGTGGACTGGAACTTGATGGGGGAGAACGTCGAGACAGGCGAAATGGAGCCCGTGCCACCACCCGCCACGGCTGGAGTGAGCGTGTTCCAGTGCCTAACCGACGATGAGGCGCTCTGGCTGATTCTCGCCATTCGGTTCAAGCATCGTCAGAAGGTGGACGGCGACGACGCAAAAAAAGACTTGACGACGTCCGAGCCTTCGGCCTCGCCATAGCGAAGTATCAGGACGCTGACGAGCAAGGGCGATTGAAGCTCCTGAGGGATGGAGCGATCCCACCCGAACCGGAGGGGATACGGCACTTCTTGGCATGGGACCTGTCCCCGCTTCGCCCCTGGGAATACTGGGAGATGGACGCCGGGGAGTGGACGGAGGCACAGGCGGTGCGTCAGGCGTTCGATGCCGGAGTCAATGAGTACCGGCACACCAAGGCGAAGGCGGAAGCGCAGAAACGGGCCGACGCCGAACGCCTGTCCAAGCTCAAAAGCGAGGTGAATGGGTGAGCCGCACGCCAATCCGCTGCCCGAAATGCAAGCAGCCGCTGGCGGAGAAGCATCGGGCGGGACACATCGACGTACTGGTGCATTCCATTAGCGCGCAACGTCTCCACAAGCACGGTGTCAAGGTGGTCTGCAAAGCGTGCGGCGAGGAACTCTACATACGCCAGAACAACGATCAGCTAGAGCACGCGGCGTAGTAAGATAGAGGCAGACGAATAACAGGGTGGTAGCAGCCGCCGGTTGGGTTCACAGCAATGTGACCCGCCGGCGGCTCTTTTGTTTGGATGGTGTGAATGATTCCATCGGTGAGTCACAACCGAAGAGCGGGTCAATCCCAGGACAGGGATACCTCCAGCGCGTCCGTGGCGACATCGATCATGGATCGCTGCACCCGGATATCATCCATCCCCACCGCGAAGAAGGTGTACGACTCCGCGTCGTCCACCTTCACCGAAAACGCGAAGACGCATTCCCCGTCCGGCGACACCCGGCCACTGCCGAGCGTGGCGGTCTCGCCGCCACCGCCACGGGGCTGGATGCCAATTTGTCCATCCCGTTTGACCTGCGAGAACTCGCCAACCCCAGAGCAGGCACCCCCTCCAGCCACAAAGTGCCGCGACTGGCGGATCACGACCTCTCCACGCATCGTCACTGTCTCCGTACCGCCAGTCACCATATTCCACGCCATCCCTGCCACGATGAGCACCGCTATCGCGGCGATCGGCCCCAGGCAACCCCATTTGATCACAACTTGCCCCTCCTTTCCCTTGCATCGTAGCGCATGGATCGGCGGCGGTGATTAATGAGCGACTCAACGAAGCGCCTCGGAATAAAAATCACGGCCCAGGATGATGCCTCCAAGGTATTCAAGGCGGTCGGCGACTCAGCTAAAACCATCGGCGAGGCGCTGGAGGAAACCGGGGCGCAGGGCGACGCGGCCATGCAGCAGGTCACGGCCTCTGCAAAGCAGGCGGCGGACTCGGCTCGTGAAACAGCCGACGCGGTCAAGACCATCGGGGAGGCGCTTGCCGGAATCGGGGCGGCGGGCACGGCGTTCTTCGCCATCTCCGCGAACGATGCGAACACCCTTGAATCGGCGATGCGGAACGTCAACTCCATCGCGGGGCTGACGGATTCCGAGCTTCAGGGCGTGACGCGTACCGTCCGCGATCTAGGCGTAGCGATGGGAATCGCGCCGTCCGATCTCGCGGACGGCCTCTACGATATTCAGGGATCTGGGTTCGAGGCAGCCGAGGCGCTTGGCATCCTCGAGACGAGCGCGGTAGCCGCGCGCGCTGGACTCACGTCAACCAGCACCGCCGCGACGGCGATCACCGCCGTCCTCAACGCCTATGGCAAGAGCGCGAGCGAAGCGGGGAACGTCAGTGACGTTCTCTTCAAGGTGGTCGACTCTGGTGTCATCAGCTTTGAAATGCTGGCCCGGAACATGGGGAACGTGCTTCCCATCGCCGCGCAACTCAAGGTGCCGCTGGAACAGATCGCCGCCGCCTATGCCGAACTCACGATTCAGGGTATCTCTGGCCCGCAGGCGGAAACCGGCATTGCCGCCCTCATGCGGTCGGCGTTGCGCCCCACGCAGGCACTCACCGACGCTCTG
>CAYTRP010000578.1:0-2282 GCA_964440195.1 uncultured Candidatus Sumerlaeota bacterium | reverse complement strand
CGGCGCTGCGCAAGTTGCGGTCCGATGCTCCGGCGCTCCATGCTCGCGTTCTGGCCGGAGAGATATCGCCCCATGCGGCCATGATTGAGGCCGGGTTCCGCAAGAAAAGCGTGACGATCAAGGTGGACCCGGAGAGCGCGGCACGGACGATTGTCCGCGCATTTGACCGCGATCAGGTGAGCGAACTTATCGCCTGCCTCTACGACGAGATGAGCGGGTCATGAAGTGGTTCCGGTTCTACGACGAGGTTCTGGACGATCCCAAATGCCAGCGATTGACCCCGGTGATGTTTCGGCACTGGGTGAACATCCTGTGCATATCCAATCGATCCAATAGCCGTGGCGTGCTGCCGGATCTATCCGACGTAGCGTTCAGTCTCCGTCTTACAGAGATTAAGGCGAAGGGTGTTCTCAATGATCTAGTGAACGCCGGACTACTCGATCGTAACGAGGATGAAACGTACTCCCCTCACGGATGGGCGGGCCGCCAACGTGTTTCGGATGACGTTGCAAAGCGTGTCGCGAAACATCGAAGTGAATCCGTTACAGAAACGGAAAAGAAACCAAAACGTAACGTTACAGAAACGTTACCTCACGCGCGCGCAACAGAGACAGAGACAGAGACAGAGACAGAGACAGAGACAGAGACAGAGGTGGGGGATAAATCCCCCACACCCCCAGTGCGCGAGAAGCCAGCCAAAATCGACTACTCACACGAGTTTTCCGCATTTTGGCAGGTCTACCCATCCGGTCACGGCTCGAAGGCTGACTCATACGCGGTCTGGAAGCGGCTCAATCCAGACGCCGAACTCCAACGCGAAATCATCGAATCCATCGAGGGCTGGAAGCGGTCGGACCGTTGGCGTCGTGGATACGTGAAGGACTGCGAACGGTTCCTGAGAGGGCGGATGTGGGAGAACGTTCCGGACCCCCAATCAGCGCAGGAACCCGGCGGGCTCACGATCCACAAGGGTGGCCGCTCCAACGGCGAAGCGGCGACCGAAGACGAATGGGCCGCGTGGCGCCGGGAGAACGGGATACCCCCACCTGGAACCACCTCCTCCGAACCTGACGACTACATCGACGTGAAAGGCGTGGCGATATGAGCGCCGTTATCAAGGCCGAACTCGACAAACTCAAGCGCGTCTGCCGCAACTCGCGGGACGTAAGCCCGGAGACCATCGACCTCTACACCGCTGACCTCGACGACCTGCCGACCGAGAGCGTGGTGCAGGCGATCCGCGAACTGCGGAAGTCCAGCGTGTTCTTCCCGGCGCTTGCCGAGATCCGCAACCGCGTGGTCGCCATCGTGGGCGAAAGCGTGCTGGTGAACGCCGATGCCTGCTGGGACGAAGTGCGGCGGAACATTCGCCGCTACGGCGCGTCCGGCGTGGAGCGCGTGTTCATCGGCGGTGAGATGACCGAGCAGCGGATGACCTGGAGTAGTCCCATCATCGAGCGGGCCATCCAGCAATTCGACTGGCGCGAACTCTGCACCACGGACACCGAGAAGAACCCCACGTACATGACCACGGTTCGGGCGCAGTTCCGCAACGCCGTGCGGTCGATCCAGGACGGCGAGGTCGACCGGATCGTGAGCGGGCGGGCTACCGCATCAAGCGGCCTGACACGACTGGCGGCCGGCGGGAATCCCGCCCTCGCCGATGAGGTGGCCTGACATGGACCGCACCCTTGACGCCCTCCTGCCGAACACGCCGCTCACCGATGAGCAAACGCAGTCAATCGAGGATTTGTTGGACGCTGCCCAGATGTGGGCTGACGGCAATGGCAGCATCGCCACCGTCATGGAACTGGGCCTTATCCCTGACCAACGTGGCAACCCCTCGCCAGGACGATCCCGCTTCGTCGCCGCATGGCTGCACCGTCACGATCCCCGCGTGACGGCGCTGGAAGCCCTCCAGGATCGCGTCAACGACGCCAACCATCACCGCTCCCGCCAGGGTTACTACTACTCGCAATCCGAGAGAGACCAACATCGGGCCGCCGTGATCTATCTCCGAAACACGCGACATTCCGACGCCGCGTAGTCGCACGACATAACCCAAAGAGGAACCACCAATGACCGATCACATCATGAGCAGAGAACGCACTGACAACCACCGCCACGCGCTGGACACCGCCGCCCGGCTGCTCGCCGCGACGACTGAAACGGAGGAGACCTCATGACCACAGCACTGATTGCCCTTATCGCGTTCATGGCGGGCGGGTTCTGCGGAGTCGCGCTGATGTGCCTCATGGCCGTCGCCGGGCGGGCCGATGACG
>CAYTRP010000577.1:0-2283 GCA_964440195.1 uncultured Candidatus Sumerlaeota bacterium | reverse complement strand
CGGGAAAAAGGTGGTGCCCAGGAGAGGACTTGAAAAACGGGGCAAATGATGGATAAAGCGCCCGTTTTCAGTGTTCTATAAAACAACACCCTCGACTCGACGAGACGCACTTCCCACGGTTGACGCCACGGTTTTCTTCCAGTTGCCCGGTTCGTGATGGCAGTTTGTGGCAAATGGTAGCCAACGCAATCTCCCGGTCCGAATACGAACGCACGATCAGGCGGATGGCGAGGTCGATCGCCTCCTTCCTTCGGTTCCAGACTCTCCAACATGGCCAACGTTTTTTTGCAGGTCCGCAGCGCCCCGGTCAGCGCGAGCTTCTTGCGCAGCCGCTCGTTCTCGCGGCGGTCGAAACGCAACGCGGGCGGATCGTCATCGTGTCAGCTTGCGACATCGCGCCCTTGGTCCCCGGGATCGCCCTCGCCGCGCAGCATCTTGAACGCATGGCGGATGTAGGGGATGATGGCGTTGAGCGAATCCGTCACGCCGCCCTTCGAGCCGGGAAGGTTGATGATGAGCGTGCGCCCGCGGATGCCCGAGGCGCCGCGCGAGAGCATCGAGTAAGGGGTGCGTTGCTGGCCATAGGCGCGCATGGCCTCGGAAACACCGGGCGCGGGGAACTCGACCACGTTGCGCATGACCTCGGGCATGTGGTCGCGTGGACCGAAGCCCGTGCCGCCGGAGGTCACGACGAGGTTGAGCTTCAGCTCGTCGGCATAGGATTTCAGCTTCGCTTCCAACTGCGCGGGGTCGTCGGGCAAAACGTCGAAATGATCGACCACAATGCCGATTTCTTCGAGGCGCCCGCGAACCATCCCGCCCGAGATGTCGCGCTTCCTGCCCGCCGCGACGGAGTCCGACGAGACGAGCACCGCGGCGTGGATGTCGCCCTTCGGCGTCTTGCGGTAGTCCGACTTGCCGCCCTTCTTTTCGAGCAGCCGAATGCCCGTGATCTCAAGCGATTCGTCGATCATCTTGAGGATGTCGTAGATGCTGAGCGCCGCGGCGCTTGCGGCGGTCAACGCCTCCATCTCCACGCCTGTCTTGTGGATCGCCTTCACAGTGACCGTCGCGGTGACGAGTCCCTCGCCGAGCTCGAAGTCAACGCCGACAAACTCGATGGGGACGGGATGGCAGTAGGGAATGATGAGCGGGGTTTGCTTGGCGGCCTGGATCGCGGCGACCTTGGCGACGGGCAGCGGATCGCCCTTGGGGACGGTGCCTTCGCGAATCGCGCGGATCGACGCGGGCGAGACCCGGATTTCGGCGCGCGCGGTGGCCTCGCGCAGGGTGGTAATCTTGTGGGTGATGTCGCGCATGCATGGCGCTCCTTGGGTTGATATGATCGGCTGTCAGTTGTTGGAAATGCCGAGAAGCCACTCAAAGTCGATGGACGACCCGGGCTGGATGCCTGCGTCCGGATCGAGGCGAACCAATGCGTTCGCGCCAACAACGCCGAGCACGTCGGCGGAGCCGCGGCATGGCGCGGGCGAAAGCCACCATTCACCGCCCTCGCTTCGAGCCCGCATCAGGAGAAAGGCCGTGCGGGAACCAATGTTGCGCAGCGGCGCACTGCTCCGCCCCCGATCCACCGTGGGGCATGCCTCCCTCCCCGTCGTCCGGCGAATGGTTGGCGCGATGTAGCGATGCGCGCACAGGTGCACCGCGAGCGGGTTGCCGGGAAGTCCGAAGAGAAGGCGCCTCCCCTTCGTCGCGAAAAGCAGCGGCTTTCCCGGTTTCTGCGAAACCTTGTGGAAGACGACCTCCCAGCCGTCCTCGACCGCGGCGCCATGGACATAGTCATGCGCGCCCGCCGAGACGCCGCCGGTCAGGATCACGATCCCGCAATCCGCCGCGTGTCCAAGCGCCTCGCGCACGGCCTCGGGTCTGTCGGCCGCATGGTCGAGCAGCGGATTCGCAATGCCGAGTGATCGCAGCATCGCCGCCAACAGGGGGCGATTGCTGTCGCGGATGCGAACCGCGCCGGGCGCCTCCGCAGACTCGACGAGTTCATCACCCGTGGCGATGACGGCGACGTGCGGCATTGGATGGACAAGTGGCTCGACCGCGCCAACCGTTGCAAGTCCCGCCATGGCCAACGGTGTGATCGTTGCCCCCGCTGGCAGCACCAACGCGCCCGCTTCGCGTTCGTTTCCGCGAAGCGCAATATGCTGGCCGGACTTCAGGTCCGGGGGCACTGCCACCATGCCGCCATCGACGGTCACTTGCTCGACCGGAACGACCGCTTCGACGCCGGCCGGGCAGGCCGCGCCGGTCATGATT
>CAYTRP010000576.1:0-2286 GCA_964440195.1 uncultured Candidatus Sumerlaeota bacterium | reverse complement strand
CTCGGCGAGCGCGGCAAGGCTCGCCCCCGCCTCCTCCGACCAATCTTCCAAATGGCTGGGATGTGTTCCCACCGCCGCGAGGCATTGGCCCGGGTGTTCCCGCGCGATGTCGATGACTGCCTGCGCGTCGCGAATCGACGTGGCGAGATTGAGGATGCGCGCGACACCGGCTTCACGCGCACGGGCGAGAACCTCTTCGCGGTCGTCGGCGAATTGGTTGAGCTGAAGATGGCAGTGGGTATCAAACAGCATGGACAACCTGGGTCTGGATCGGAGGTATCATGCTCGCTTCGAGGGAGAAAAATCGCCCCGCGAGACACGGGGCGATGGAGAATCATTCAGGGATTCTTGCGATGAACCAACAGGCCGGGATGATCAAGTGGGTGAAGGTGCCGCCCGCCGGAGCCTCCAAACCTCACTCGTCGCCGTCGTCGCCGATGGCCTCGACGGGGCAGCCCTCGAGGGCTTCCTTGCACAGCGCTTCTTCCGTGGCGTTCGCCGGCTGCTTGTAGACGTAGGAATACCCCTTCTCGTCGTCGCGGGCGAAATTGTCAGGCGCTGTCGCGCGGCAAGCGTCGCAGTCGATGCAGGTCTCGTCGACATAGAATTTGCCCGCGGCGTTTTCGGGAAGCTTGGCGCTGACGTCTGCCATGGGTGGGGATTCTCCTGTTTATGTTAAGGGACGACTTTGAGCGGACTTCCATCAGGACGCCAGACTTGTGCCAGCGGCTCACATCCGGCGCCGCGAGAGCCTTCCCAGCCTCCCCCCTCAGGGCAAGGCCGTTTCGACGTCCCTCGGGCGCCGCTTCCCGACTTTCAGCAGGCGGCGCACCCGAACCATGGTCGAATCAAGATACGATTGGGCCACCGGGATGATCAGCAGCGTGAGCACTGTCGAGGAGAGCAGGCCCCCCAGCACCGCGATGGCCATCGCCTGGCGAAGTTCCGCCCCTTCGCCGAAGCCCATCGCCAACGGCAAAAGGCCCAGCAGCGTCGTGGCCGTCGTCATCAGCACCGGCCTCAGGCGCCGCTCGCATCCGATCAGCAGCGAATCGCGACTGGAGATCTCCCTTCCTGCTTCGGCCGCATCCCGCCGGACCTGGTTCACGCAATCCAACAGGACGATGGCATTGTTGACGACAATCCCCCCCAGCATGATGACGCCAATGAGGGCCATGACGTTCAATGTCTGCCCCGTCAGCAGGAATGCCCCCACAACCCCCACCGCCGCCAGCGGGATCGTGAGCATGATCAGGAGCGGCTGGAGGAAACTCTCGAAAATCGCGGCCATCACCATGTAGATGAGGACAATCGACAGGATAAGGGCAAACTGGAGCTTCTCGAAAGCCTCGGCCCGCTGCTCCTCCTCGCCGGTGAACCGCAGCATGTAGCCTCCCGGCAGGCGCAGGCTCGCGAGGCGCTCGCGCGACTCGGCAATCGCATCGGAGAGCTTCACCCCTTCCAGATTCGCCATGACGCGCGCGACACGCTCCTGGTGCCGCCGGACGATTTCCCGCGGACCCCGCTCGATTCGAAAATCCGCCACGGTGCGCAGGGGCACCAACGCCCCCGTCGGCGACCTCAGAACGATGTCTCCCAAGACATCCAAATCCTCGCGGCCATAATCGACCTGGACGCGGATATCGACGTCCCCCGTGTCGCGCTTGATGAGGCCGGCATCCTCGCCCTCGATCCGGCGCCGTATCGTGTTGGCCACCGATTGGACGTCAAACCCCAGCCGCCCCAATTGCACCTTGTCGAGGTTGATCAGGACCTCGGGTGAACCCTCCAGGATGTTGGTCCGCACGTTCAGCAATCCGGGCTGTGCCTGGAGGCGTGCCTGGATCTCCGCGGCCAGCAGCGTGAGGACCTCCAGTTCATCCCCGGATATCTCGATGAGCAGGGGTGCCGGAGAACTCCCCAGCAGGTCGATCAGCGTCCCCTGGCCCATGCGAAACTCCACCTTCGCATCCGGCAGGCGATCCACCTCGGGGCGCAGCGCGGTTACCACGTCCGAGGATCGTGTCGCCGGGCGGCCGGGTCTTGGCTCCGCCAATAGCATGATCAGGTCGGCCGTGTTCGGGCCGTCGGGGTCCTCGGTTTGCGTGTCCACCACGCCGGGGCTTTCGCCAATGCGGGCAAACGTCATGGCCACTGTCCGCTCGCGTGCTTCGCCCTCGCCCTCGCCCATTTCGCGGGCACGGCTGAGTATCGCTTCGGCAACCATCTCGGTGGCATGTATGGGCGTCCCATTGGGCAGGACGACGCGCACGTCGATCTGGTTTT
>CAYTRP010000575.1:1796-2292 GCA_964440195.1 uncultured Candidatus Sumerlaeota bacterium | reverse complement strand
GAATATCCCGTGCGGCGTGAATTCGCCAATTATGGCGTCGCGCCGCACGGGATATTCCCTCCGAAGGCGGTCAAAGTGCAATCCCCACTGCGGAGTTTCGAGCCCCCGACCGGCACGCAGGCGGGCGTCGTCCTCGCGGATGGGATACGAGACACGGGCGGCGGAGAGGAGGAGTTCCGTGTCGGTCAGGCTCCCCGCCGCATCGAGTTCCACGAGGGGGTTCGCTGGGGGCGGGAGATCGGGGCGCCAAGTGTGGCGGAGACCAAAGTGGGCCGCCAAGGCGTCATGCATCATGATCGTGCCGTTCAACTTGCCTTCCAGGCTGTAGCCCGCGCTGTGCGGCGTCGCCAGCAGCACGCGATCCATCAGGTCCCGGTCGATGAAGGGTTCGTTTTCCCAAACGTCGAGGACTGCCCCGGCGATGCGCCCGCCCTTGAGGGCCTCCAGCAGCGCCGCGCCCTGCACGACATCGCCGCGCGAGGAATTGACGAGCCAT
>CAYTRP010000575.1:782-1786 GCA_964440195.1 uncultured Candidatus Sumerlaeota bacterium | reverse complement strand
GCAGACGGGCAAGTTGCCCTGCCCCGATCAGGCCGATGGTGCGGTCGGGACCATCCTTGATCTTGGGGACGTGGAACGTGAGAAAGTCCGCCTGGTCGAGCAGATCGTTGAGCGGCGTGAAGGGCCCCGGGTGACCCGCGCGCTGCAGCGGCGGGTCGTTGACGAGCACCCGCAGGCCCAGCGCCGGGGCGACGCGCGCGAGGCGACCGCCAATGTTGCCGTGGCCGACAATCCCGAGGGTCTTCCCCGCGAGGGTGATCCCACCGGCGACGGCGATCTCGAGCAACACCGTCACGACGTGTTCCGCCACCGACCGCGCGTTGCACCCCGCCGCGTTGGCGAAGCCGATGCCGGCCTGGGCAAGGTACGCGCGGTCCACATGGTCCACCCCGATGGTGGCGGTGCCGACGAAGCGCACCGGTGTCCCGTCGAGCAGCGCGTGGTCCACCTTGGTGACCGAGCGAACAACGAGGGCATCGGCTTGGGCGAGGTCGGCACGGGAGAGGTTGCGCCCCGGGAGGGTGCGGACCTCGCCCAGAGGTCCAAAGGCTTCGGCCGCGCCGGGAATATTCTCATCGACCACGATGCGCACGGGCGCTTTCCTTCGGCTTGAGGATGGGCGATGGCATGCGCCGACGCCGGGGTCATCCTTGTCGCGCCGGTGCCGGAGAAGGCAATGAAGTTCCGATTCGAGGCCATAGACGGGCAGGGAACCGTGCTGCGGCGCGTGCTGCGCGCCGACGACGAGGCCAATGCACGCGAAGCCCTCCTCGCCGAGGGGATCTTTCCCAAGCGCATGGAGCCCGTGGACGAGGACGAGAAGATCTCGTGGACGCCCCGCACGGGAGCGCGCGAATTGCAGGACCGCGTCAAGAGCCAGCGCGAGGGGACCCCTGGAACCGAGCCCGAGGTGCGCGAACGCCTGCCCGCCGTCCTGCGGCGCGGGAACACGGCGACGCGCGGGTTCCTGCTCGTCCGCTCGGACAACAGCGTGCTCTTCGAGG
>CAYTRP010000575.1:491-772 GCA_964440195.1 uncultured Candidatus Sumerlaeota bacterium | reverse complement strand
AACGAGTGGTCATGCGGCGCGAACAGGTCGAGATGGCGCGACTGGCGGGTTTTCCCGTGCGGGTGCTGCGCATCGCCATGCTGGACGGCGAACTGCTGGAGTTTGGTGCGGGACTTTTCTTTGCAGGCCGTTTCCATCGCCGGGTGCGCGACCTGCTCGCCCCCCGCAAGTAATGCGACACGATCGACGGACGGAGACGAACCACTGATGGCAATCATCGCGGACCTCCACTGCCATTCCACCGCGAGCGACGGAGTCGATCCGCCCGCCCGCGTGATGGA
>CAYTRP010000575.1:0-481 GCA_964440195.1 uncultured Candidatus Sumerlaeota bacterium | reverse complement strand
CGCAGGCCCGCGGCGGCGGCACGCTCCATCACGCGGGCGGGCGGATCGACTCCGTCGCTCACGGATCACGACACGCTGGATGGGGTCCCCGAGGCACGGGAAGCCGGGCGGCGCCTCGGCATCGAGGTCGTGCCGGGAGTCGAGCTGACGTGCTATCACAACGGCAAGGAAGTGAACATCCTGGGCTATGGCGTCGACGGCAAGGAAGACCGCCTTGCGGCGCATTGCCGGCGGTTCGTGGCCGCGCGCATCGACCGCGCGCACCAGATCGGGGCCAAGCTGGCCGAATTGGGGGCGCAAATTGATGTGGAGGCGTTGATTGCGAGGGCGGACGGCGGCGTCGTGGGGCGGCCCCATGTGGCCAGGGCATTGATGGAGGCCGGCCATGTGGCCACGCTGCAGGAAGCCTTTGACCGGTACCTTGCCAACGGCGGCCCGGCCGACGTCCCCAAGATGATGGTCGATCCCCGGGAGTGCATCG
>CAYTRP010000574.1:0-2293 GCA_964440195.1 uncultured Candidatus Sumerlaeota bacterium | reverse complement strand
GGGGTGAATTGAACCCAGCCGTCGGGAGGATGGACATAAAACTGCGAATTGTTCATGCGACCATCAACCGGCAGGAAGGCGAGGCCATCGTGCTTCGTCATCGCCACGTTTGAGGGCTCCCGCATGACGGGCTTGCGACCAGGGATCTCGGTCACGAAGGGGTGTACGGAAAGGCGAACGCCCGGGATGGGTTGATCCGTTTCGTGATCTTTCGCCAGGAAGGTGACGCTGAGAACCGGTTTCGCCGCGGGAAGATCGATATCTACATTGGCATCCAGCCCCGATCGGATGACCGCTTCGAAACTTTCGAGGCCCGCTGATGGATCGGACACCACCCCACGGTATTCACCCGGCACCATGCCACGAATCTCATAGCGACCATCAGGGCCGGATTGAGTACTCCGGGAAAAGACCATGGAGCGGAACATGTCTTGCGGCTCGCTGTGCATCTCCAGAAGAGGATTTGTGCTGATCCGCACGCCCTCAACGGGTGACCCTTCGCGAGTGACGACCCCATGAAGCGTCTGGCCCGCTTCCTCGATGAAGATGCTCCGGTCGCGGCTGCCGACAAGGATGTCATTCTCGAATCTCCGGGGAAGGTCATCCGCAATGATCGGGATATCGATGGTCTCGCCGACCGGCAGGCCATCGAGCGTGAATTCACCCCGGCTGTCCGTCTTTGTCACCGAACCGGAGGTGATGAAGTAGCCCTTCTCCATCGCACTCGCGACATCCACCTCACCCATGAAGGGAAAACCGATTAGGGCATCGGCGACCGGCGCGCCGGTAGGACCATACAGTGTCCCCGAGATTGATCCGCCGGGCGGCATCGGGATTTCAATAAGCGGCGGATCGCCGGCGAAGAACATCTGGGGCACAATGAGCACCGTTCGGAAAGCAAAACCATCACCGCGCGCGTGAAGGGCGGCCAACTCCTGTTCGCCATAGCGATCCGCCACAAGACTCGGAATGTGGAAGTAGCCATGTTCATCCGTCCGCACGGGCGAATCCAATGGAATTGTCGAAGTGCCGTAGTCCGCATCCCTTGTGATCAATCCCACCTCGACACCGGAGATGCCCTGGCGCGTGACGGCGGAAACGACGCGACCCGTCGCCTTGGCGGGGTCCACGAGTGTTTGGGCGTTGGATGATGGTTCTTCGGCGGATTCCGAATCGCCAAGGACGGCATTCGCCAATTCGGCGGATGGGGGCGTTGCCGATTGCGAAGCCGTGCCGGGTTGTTCGGTGGTGGCTGCGGTTGTGTGGGTATTGGTGATGGCCGAATCGGTGGCGGTGTTCCCACTCGCCATTGTCACCGCATTTGTCTCATTCCTCCCATATGCCCTATCGGTCTCATCAACGCCCGATGGCGAAGTCGGCGGCGCCGCCAGCGCCCACACCAACACCACCGCCCCTGCAACACACGCCGTGGCCACTGCAAGAGCGGGCACCGACAGCAACCCACCGCCAGCCGCCGCCGCTTCGGGGGGCGCGAGGGCACCGGCCTTGGCGACAATGGCGGAGGCATTGCCGATGATGTCGCCAACCGGAGCGCTGGCCAACGCGGCGGGGGCCTCGGCGGCGTAGAGCGCCAGCGCCGCGCCTGCTGGAATGGTGATGCCCGCCTTGCGAAGTTTCCGCGCAAGCAGTTCCTTTCCGCGCCGCACATGCGTCTGCACCGTGCGGGCGGGAATGCCGAGGATGTTCCCCGCTTCGGCGTGGGTGGCGCCTTCGATTTCGCAGGCGAGGAGCGCCTCGCGGTACGCATCGGGGAGCGTGGCGAGGATGCGCCGCAGGGACTCCGCAACGAGGCGGTGGTCGGTTGCTTCGTCGAGGCCGATTTCGCCCGTGGCGGCGGCGGCCGCTTCGAGCGGCGCCTCGCGCAACGCCACGAGCGCGCGGCGGCGGTTGAGCGTGCGGCATTCGTTGAGCGTCCAGCGAATGAGGGCTTCGCGCGCGGAAAGACCGGCGGGGATGCGGCGCGTGGCGCGGTCCTGCCAAAGTCGGGCATACAGGGCCTGCATGGCGTCCTCCATCCAGTCGGAATCGCCCAGCGCCCGCCACGCGATGCGGGCGGCCAGGTCGCGGGTCGAGGTGTGAAAGGCTTCGAACGTGGCAACGTCGGGCTGTCGCTCGAACGCCCGCCAGGTGGACTCAATATCGGAGATGTCGGACATGGCATTTCGCCCCCGGAGGGTGTGGGTACTTCTCAATTACTATAGGACAGCGAACAAGCGGGAAGGATTCAAAAAAGCGGGAGCCGGGGATCAGGAATCGGGAATCGGTATTTGGA
>CAYTRP010000573.1:0-2316 GCA_964440195.1 uncultured Candidatus Sumerlaeota bacterium | reverse complement strand
GGCCACGGGCATCCCACCGGCATCTTTTTCGAGCAAGCCAGCCGCCTCGTCGGTGACCATGTCCCGACTCCCACCGCGCACGACGTCGCCAATGCCATGGAAGCCGCCCAGCATCATGCCTGGCGCGCGGGTCTGACCGGGCTCCACGACTTCGACCGCGCCACGGCCTTCGAGGCCTTCCAGCTCCTGCGCGATCGCGGCACCCTCGGCCTGCGCGTCCTCAAGAACATCAACGACCCCTTCATCCACCACGCCCACCAACTCGGCCTGCGTTCCGGGTTCGGCGATGAGTGGCTTCGCGTCGGCGGCCTCAAGATCTTTGCGGACGGTGCCCTCGGTTCCGTCACCGCCCTGATGATCGAGCCCTTCGATGGCCAGCCCGACAACATCGGCGTCCGCGTCACCCCCAAGGACGAAATGCGCAACCTTGTCCTTGAAGGCACGCGCCGGGGGTTCCCCGCCACCATCCATGCCATTGGAGACCTGGCCGTGCGCGATGTCCTGGATGTCCTTGCGGATGCACGCGCCGAGGAAGCACGCCTCGGCATTCCCCGCACCGCCCGCCGTCACCGTATCGAACACGTGCAGCTCGTCCACCCCGATGACATCGGTCGCCTCGCCGAACTCGACATCATCGCCTCCATCCAACCCATCCATGCCACCGCCGACATCGACATGGCAGACCGCTACTGGGGAGCCCGCGCGCGCCTCGCCTACAACGCCCGCGAACAACTCGATCGCGGCGTCACCGTCGCCTTCGGCAGCGACTCGCCTGTCGAACCCTTCAACCCGCTTCTCGGAATCCACGCCGCCGTCACGCGCCGTCGCGCAGACGGATCGCCCGGTCCCGAGGGCTGGTACCCCGAGGCACGCGTCACCGTCGACGAAGCCATCCGCGCGTACACTCTTGGTCCCGCGTTCGCCGCGGGACTCGAAGACATCCAGGGGCACCTCTCGCCCGGCAGCATCTACACCATCGGCACGGACGCCGCCCTCGTCGTCCTCGAGTCCGACCCCGCCATCATCGACCCCCACGCCATCAAGGACATCCAGGTCCTCGGCACCATGGTCGGCGGGGAGTGGAAGCACAAGGTATAGGGTTGAGGCCGGTTTCCCTCCTTCGGACGCCACTTGAGAGGCCCGACTCTGGTTTCAACACCCGGCGAGGCCACTCAACCCAAAATCTCCTTGCCGGGCCTGCCCCACCATGCACCATGCAAGGCCCGGTTGCGTGCAACTTTCGCAACCGGACATCACATCCCAGTGGGGCCGACGGGTTTCGACGGGGGTCAAACGGAGGACAGGGTGATACGGGCAGCGGACGGTCGTGGGCCGCTCTATAAAACCGACCAAACCATAAATGTCACCAACGTGGTGGACATCCATGACGAGGTTGCGCTCGCTGCGTAATGTCGTCGGGGTCTGATCCAAACCCGGCAACAGAAGAGGATTCCCGTTCCGCGACTGGGTTAATCGTGGAGAGACAGTCCGGAGAGACGGACACCCCTGCAGCAAGACAGCCAGGAAAGACTGGCGGACAAATCGGGAAAGACCGGTAGGCCCCGGTTCCGGGCCCAATGGAACCTACGCCCGTGAATGAGCCTTGTCTGAAGGATCCTCGGACGGGAGTTCAACTCTCCCCGGCTCCACCAGTCTTCGTTCAGAAAAGGCGCAGCCTTTTCTGAACTTCGCCTTGGCAAGCCAGTGCAGAGGCGAACCCGGAGGGGAAGACTGCCGCGGCGTAGCCGTCAGGCGAAGCCGGGCGGCACAAAATGGACGTGCGAAGGGGGGCGGCCGGTAAGGCGCAGCCTTTTCTGAACTTCGCCTTGGCAAGCCAGTGTCGAGGCGAACCCGGAGGGGAAGACTGCCGCGGCGTAGCCGTCAGGCGAAGCCGGGCGGCACAAAATGGACGTGCGAAGGGGGCGGCCGGTGCAGAATTTCCATTACGTCTATATCCTTGTGAGCGTGAACGAGCCGGAACGGCACTATACCGGCCTGACGGACGATCTGGGGAAGCGCTTGGAGAGCCATAACTCGGGACAATGCACACACACTGCCAAGTATCGCCCGTGGAGAGTAGAGACAGCCGTGGCGTTTCGGTCCCGCGAGAAGGCTGCCGAGTTTGAACGCTACCTCAAATCCCATTCCGGGCGCGCCTTCGCCTCCAAGCATTTTTGAGCATCAACTCTTCAAAGCCCGAGGCCGACCGCGCGACTACGTCAGCCAGCAAGGCTGGGTGCTCATCGCGTTTCAAAACACCCTTATAGCATTTTGCACTGAATTGTAGCCGCCACGACGGCTTTGCCTTCGCCGATC
>CAYTRP010000572.1:0-2328 GCA_964440195.1 uncultured Candidatus Sumerlaeota bacterium | reverse complement strand
CGATCTCGCTGCGCTCGCCCGTGGCGGTCACGAGCGCCAGCGCATTGCCCTGCACGATCAACGTGCCTGCGTAGACCGCGGGCAGATCGTCGCCGCCGGGCACTGCGCGCCCGGTGTCGGCCGGCTTCGCCGCAAGAGTGAGCTCATTGGACGTCGCGGCCCGCTTGCCCACCGGGACGGCCTCTCCCGTCAGCAGCGATTCGTCGGCCCGCACGCCGTCGGCGGAAACCAGCAACGCATCGGCCGGAACGCGGTCACCCTCGCCCAGCTTGAGCAGGTCACCGCGCACCACGTCGCGTCCCGCGACGCGCAGCGCCGCTCCATCGCGAACGACCAGCGCGCGCGGGCTCGTGAGGTCGCGCAGCGCCTCGATGGCCCGCTCCGTCTTGCCCTCCTGGTAGAGCGTGAGCCCCAACGTGACGACCACGAAACCGAAGAGTGTCAGGCCCTCCTGCAGGTCACCGAAGACCAGGTACAGGGTTCCCGCCGCGATCAGAAGCAGAAACATCGGCTCGCGCAGGGTGGCCACCGCGATCGAAAACAACGAACGGTGCTGCCCCCCGGGCAGTGCATTGGGGCCGTCTTCGGCCAGGCGCCGGGCGGCTTCGGCAGCGGACAGCCCCGAATCGAGGTCTACGGCGAAGGCTTTCGCTTCTGAACGTACCGGAGGCATGGGCGAAGGTTCCGCGTTATCGCGGCGCGTGTCCATGCGGAGGGTGTGGCCGGAGGCACCGGGTGAGACATGGTGTTGCCTCGTGCCGAAGCAGGCGCGCAAACGCACGCCCCGGAGCATCGGGCAATCGTGGGGAGCATGGCAACGCGTTGAACTCAGCTAACGAAAAGGCCCCGCGCCATGGGCGCAGGGCCTTCGATTACCTGGTAGCGAGCGAGGGACTCGAACCCCCGACCAAAGGACAAGAATAAACTACTGATCCGTATGGCAATTTAGTTGCTCTCGCTTCCGGTGTCGAGCCGAAAGTGCAGCACTCGGATGCGTTACTCTAGCGGATATGCTGGGATGGACCGAGATCAAGGTACAGAGCCCGCGCGCCCTGCATGGCACCGTAGCGCTCCGTGCGGGCACACCAAGTAGCGTACCTCCGCAAGAAGATGCTCAGGAGCATTGTCTCTCGTTCGTCGACGGCGACGGGAGAGGTGAGCGTCACAACGTCCCCTGGCGCTGGCCGCAACTGCGGCGCAACGCGAGGGTCACGATGGGCCTCCAGCGGCGTGACCCACCGACCCGGGCCGTCGACCTCGCCACCTCGGTCCGGGATCGCCTCAGCCGGGGCCTCCCAGCGCGTGCGATACCAGCGCCCGGTGAACCCGTCGCGGAGCCGTAATGGGTAGAGGAGGTGCCCTGGAGCATGTTTCATGTCACAGGCTACGCGATCCGCGACAGGGTGAGCAATTGCTGTCGCCTCTCTCGCCTGCTGGCGGCGGCAAGGAAGGTCGGCCCGCGGCACATGGCCCCAACTCGCCCGCGCCGCGCCCAGTTGGCCTGCGATGGGGACGCGCTGGGGCGTCATCGACTTCCGACCCGTCCTCAGACTGAGATGAGGCCAGATCAACCGTCAACCTGCTTGCGCACCTTAGATACCTCGCGCCGCCCATTTTGACGCCAGGGTTACGGCCTCGGGGCACGTAACATGCTTGTCGCCCGAAAGTCCTTCGTCCTCCTGCGCGCCGGAACCGCGACGAAGTCGCTTCGGTGAACACGGCGTTCGACGTTCGAACTCGGCGGACTCAACACGATAGGTAGGTCAACCGCATGAAGGCAGTCATCGGATTGTTGATTCTCGGCTTCATCATCGCAGTATTCGTCTTTAGGAAGCTGCGCGATGTCGGAAACAGCGTGTACGACGCAACGATCCCATCGAGGGCGCCCGGCGTGCACGTTCAGCCCCGGAGCTCAAGTGACACGTATGACACCGAAATACTCACCGCAACCAGACTTCTCGGGGCGCAACTAGCGGTTGTCGCCGACTCAAGCCGACTGACGGCCTGTTTCGGCGACGACTGGTTTTTAGGATACCTGTTTGGATATTACGAGGTCTCCTATGGCCGACATCCGGAAGTTGAAGAGATGCGCCATTTCGCGATGGTTTCGGCATCGTACCTAACCCTCTTGAACGACGATGCCAACGGTCCCCGTTTCTATCTCGAAGTGATCGCGGCCGATCCCTCGCTGCCCACGCCCCTGCGGCCGCGCTGGTTCGACCTCGACGAGCCGCGCATGAAGGCGGCGCTCGCCGAAGGTCCGCAGCTCGTCGCGTGGGCGGCGCGCACGCGCGACCTCGAGCGCGCCGTGCATCGCATCCCGAGCCT
>CAYTRP010000571.1:0-2329 GCA_964440195.1 uncultured Candidatus Sumerlaeota bacterium | reverse complement strand
CACCGCGGCCGACACGGCCGACTCGTTCGTCATTGGCTCGGGGAACTTCCATGTCGCCTCCATCGGCGGCGTCCTCGTGCGCATCGACAGCTTTGACACGCCCTACTTCGATGACCTCGAGGAATTCGCCGCCGGCTTCACCGACGAGGAACTCCGCACGCGCCTCCTGCGCCACCGGGCGTGGATCGCCGTCGATGTCGAGCAGCGCGAAGGCGGCCCCACCGAAGCCGGTGCCTATCGCCTCGCCGCGCGCATTGCCGAACGCTTTGCCGGAGAGGATGTCCTCATCGCCTTCTCCGCCTCGGCCAAGGGCATGGCCCCGTGGAGCGAGGACATGCGCGAGGTCCTGCGCGGCCCCAACCCCCGCGCCGTCTTTGGCGAACTCGAGGGTGAAATCGTCGGCGTCACGGCGGATGATCCCGAGATGGAAGCCGCCATCAACGAAGCCCGCAAGCGCCTCCCCGAATTCCGCCAGGCCTTCACGCGGCAAAGCCGGGGCGAGGGCCCATTCCTCGTGAAGGCGCCCTTCGCCTACGCCGGCGGGCTCGAGCACATGTGGGTCGAGGTCACCTCTCTCTCCGAAGGCGCGATGAAGGGCACGCTGGCCAACGAGCCCTACTACGTCGAGAACCTCAAGAAGGGCGATGAAGTCACCGTGCAGGACAATGCCATCGCCGACTGGATCTACCGCGCGGCCCGCCAACCTGTCGGCGGGTTCACCACCGCGCTTCTCGCGCGCCGCCAACAGGCCCTGCAATCCGCCGACACGGAGTCCCCCGATCAGCCATGATCAACCGTGACGCGTTGTTGAGGGCGTTTCACGCGCAGTTTTCCCGCAAGGCCACCTGGTCCGCCCGCGCACCGGGCCGCGTGAATCTCATCGGCGAACACACCGACTACAACGGCGGACTGATGCTTCCCGCCGCCATCGAGTGCGAGACCGCCGCCGCTGCCGCGCTTCATCCCGGCGCCGCCGGCATCGCCATCTGGTCCGTGAATTACGAAGCCGGGGAGCAGTTCGATCCGCGCCATCTTCCCGATCCCGCCGCCCTTCGCGGATGGCCACGCTATGTCGCCGCCGTCATCGGCCAATTCACCCGGCGCGGTATCGACCTCCCCGCGATGCAGATCGCCATTGATGGAGATGTGCCGCGCGGCAGTGGCCTTTCATCCTCCGCGTCCTTCGAGGTCTGTCTCGCCACGCTGTTCAACGCCGTTGCCGACGCGGGACTTTCGCCCCTCGACATCGCCTTCCTCTGCCAGGCAGCGGAGCACAGCCCCTTCGTCGGCGTGAAGTGCGGCATCATGGATCAGGCCGCCTCCGCCCTTTGCGAGAAAGACCACGCCCTCCTGATCGACGCGCGCGACGTCGCCTCGGCCCGCTCCATCGCCTTTCCCTCCGACAAGGCCGCCATCCTCATCATCGACACCAGGAAGCGCCGTGGCCTCGTCGATTCGGAATACAACCGCCGCCGCGCCGAATGCGTGCAGGCTCTCGACGCCATGAACGCCCTTGCCGGGGCGTCGTGGCAAACGCTTGGGGACGTGCCCGACGACGCGGCGACGGAATCTCTGCCGCGCATCGCCGAATTGCCGCGCTGCCGCGCGCGCCACGTCCTGTCGGAGAATGCCCGCGTGCGCGGCATGGCCGCCGCCCTCGAAGCCGGACGGGTCGATTCCCTTGCAGCCTTCATGGGCGGTTCCCACGCCAGCCTGCGCGACGATTACGAGGTCTCCTGCACCGAACTCGACGCCGCCGCCGAGATCGCCGGCCAGCAACCCGGCTGCCTCGGCGCGCGCATGACCGGCGCGGGTTTCGGCGGATGCGCCGTCGCGCTCTTCGAAGCCGCCGCCATTGCCGAAGCCACCCTGCGCATCACCACCGCCTTCGAACAGCGCATCGGCGTCGCGCCCGGCTGCCTTGTCTCCCGGCCCAGTGCCGGCGCTCAAGTCATGCAGGTGTGAAGCGGGCTCTGGGAGGGCGAGGGCGCTAAGGAATCCACCCGGCTTCGTCCAAGAGCGGTTCCTTCATCGCCCCTGTTACTCGCCTCCACCAACACAGACCAATGTGAGGACGGGGGACATGTCGCGCAAAGCATGGTATAACCCGGGGCCCAACCGCATGAGACAACGCCATCGGCCCACGATCAATGCAGGCTGGATATTGTCCACCCTCCTCGCCACCCCCCTCGCCGGCAGTTTCGAGCACAAGGGCGCGTTGATCTTCCTCTTTGGCGACACATGGGGTCGGCCCGGCGATCCGGACTTCTGGGCGCTTGTCTTTCCCGGGATCTTGACATTGTTCGTCCCGGAGTCGTTGTTTCCGTGC
>CAYTRP010000570.1:0-2330 GCA_964440195.1 uncultured Candidatus Sumerlaeota bacterium | reverse complement strand
GCATCGCGTTGCATGCGGGAGGGAAGCAGGCCGGGCGGCTGGCGATTGGATTGGCGCTGCCGGCGAGTCTCGCCGTTCCGGCGCTGCACCTGGCATGGTATGACCTTTCCCATGAGCACGAGTACCGGCGCACGCGACGGGAAACATGGATCGAGTTGTCGAAGGTGGTGCCGGACAGGAGCCTGCTGATCGTGTACGGCGGCCAACGGGAGCCCGCGGCCCGGCTCAAGACCTCGCGCGACGTCTGGGTGGCGGACGCGCTGCGCACGCAGTGGGAGGGCGTTGCCGAACTCATGGACGAAACCTCGCGCAACGGTTGGCGAGACGCCATCTACCTGGTGAGCACCGGAATGCCGGACGAAATGCAACAGTGGATCGCGCAGCGCGCGCGGCTGCGGCGCGTCATGGACGATCCGTTCGCGCTGTACCGGGTGGAAGCCCTGAAGCTGGACGCCGGGACGGAAGAGGTCAGTCGCTGATCTTGCGCTTGATGTCGGGTACGGATGTGGGGTCGTCGCGCGTCATGTACTTCTTTTCGTCACCGGTTCGCGTGACGTTCTCGTAAACGCCGTCCTCGCGCTTCACGAGCTTGGTGAAGCCGAGGTTCTTGAGATCCGCATTGGTCTTGGGGGTGGCGATGCCGGGAGTGAAGAGAAGCTTTTCCACGGGTGCGTCGGCGGGCGTCTCGCCGGGGGACTCGCCGGCAAGGCGACAGAGCTCGCCCCAGGTCTCGACGCGTTCGTTCATGCCGTGGCGCACTTCGAAGGTGCGCTGGTTTTGGGGGCAGATGTATTCGTAGAGAGGCATGGCGTGTCCTCGCGACACGGCGAATTGCGGCCCAAGGAACGCGCAAGGCGTTGGTTTGGTGCAACCACGAAGGTCAGTCGCGAAGGACGGAGGCGTGGCCGGCGGCGTGCTCATCGGCTCCGTGATCGTCGTGATGCTCAAGGAGCTTGAAGGGGAGAACCTCGTTGGGAGTCGAACCGAGCCCCAAAGGACCAGCGACGATGGCGAGCGTCTTGTTCGTCGTGTAGCTGATGGGCTTGAGAAGGAACTGGGGGTACAGGCCGATCGCGACGGCGGCGATGCCGAGAACCGCGAGCTGTCCCCATTCGCGAACGTTGAGGTCGATGAGTTCCTTGTTTTCCTCCTTATCCAACGGGCCAAAGAAGACCTTTTGGTACATGATGAGGAGATAGACCGCGCCGAAAATCACGCCGGTGGCGGCGAGGATGGCGACCACCCATGTGAAGTTCTGCTGGCCGAGCCAGTGGCTCCAGGTCACGGGGTCCATGGCGGCCTGCCGAATGGGCTCGGCGCTCATGGCGCCGATCAGGATGGGAAGTTCCCCCGCGAAGCCGTTGAGGCCGGGCAGACCCACGGAGGAGAGGACCATGATCATCGTGAGCGCGGCGAAAACGGGGAGGCGATGGGCGAGTCCACCGAAGTCGCTCATGAGGCGGGTGTGACGGCGCTCGTAGATCATGCCGACCGCGAGGAAGAGCCCGCCGGTGGAAATGCCGTGGTTGATCATCTGGAGGATGGCGCCACTCAAGCCGGGGCCATTGAAGGAGAAGACCCCGAGGATGATAAAACCCATGTGGCTCACGGACGAGTAGGCGACGAGGCGCTTCATGTCGGTCTGCACCATGGCGGTCATGGCGCCATAGATGATGGCGATGACCGACAGCCAGATCATGATGGGGGCGCTGGCGACGGCGGCCTCGGGGAAGATCGGAATGCAGTAGCGCAGGATTCCGAAGACACCGGTCTTGAGGAGGATGCCCGCCAGAATGACGGAGCCGGCGGTGGGAGCCTCGGTGTGGGCGTCGGGGAGCCAGGTGTGCAGCGGCCACAGGGGCACCTTGATGATGAAGGCGAGCAGGAAGCCGAAGTATGGCAGGATGGCATAACGGATCGCGGGGTTGGCGACAATGTAGCGGCCCTCGAAGTCGACATCCGTCAGAAGCCTTTGGCTGTTGTTGAGGGCATAGATGAGCTTCTCGTAGGAGTAGGTCTGCACGCCGTTGTAGTAGAGCCACAGGATCGCAAGGAGCATCATCAGCGACCCGACAAGGGTGTAGAGAACGAACTTGAGAGTGGCGTAGATGCGCTTCTTGGATCCCCAAATTCCGATCAGGAAATAGAGGGGGATCATCATGAGTTCCCACGCGATATAGAAAAGCAGGAAATCCAGGGCGCAGAAGGTGCCGAGGATGCCGGTCTGCAGAGTGAGAAGGTGGATATAGAATTCCTTCTCGCGGAAGGTGATGCCGGAGAAGGAGCACAGGACGCCAAAGACGCCGAGGGCCGACGTCAGGAGCACCATC
>CAYTRP010000569.1:1848-2355 GCA_964440195.1 uncultured Candidatus Sumerlaeota bacterium | reverse complement strand
GGATTGTCCCGCAGGCAGTCCTCCACCAGCCGCTTGTTGACCCCCTCGCTCGCCCCCAGCACCCAGGACCCGCCGACGTCGTTGACGTCCACGATGGCGGCCCGCAGGCCCGTCTGTTCGGTGATGCGGCGCGCCACCTTGCCGGGATCCTTGGGGCCCATGATCACGCAGTCGGGCTGCAGGGGAGAGGTCGTGGCGGCGTCGATCGTCGCGGCCTGTGGGCCGGCGACCCGGTAGAAGTCACCCTTGCGGCCCACCAGTTTCCCCAATGCGCCCACTGCCGCGGCCAGCCAAATGCGCGCGGCACCGCACTCGTTCACCGCGCACTGCATGCTGCTCGGCCGCCGCAGGCCGATTCCGTACGGAACGCGCGCCACGCACCGCCAGAGCAGCCGCGCCGTCAGGCCGATCCGGATTTCCGATTCCGGAATGGCGCTCCCCCTTTCCGGGCCCGGCGACATCGTGTTCCTCTCCGAGAAGGCTGTCGCCGTGACCCAGGGGCGCGCC
>CAYTRP010000569.1:0-1838 GCA_964440195.1 uncultured Candidatus Sumerlaeota bacterium | reverse complement strand
AAGGGGGAGCGCATAGGTGCGCACCGCCTCGACAATATCATCGTCGCGGGTCAGGACAGGGGTCGAAACGGGCAGGCGCAGGTAGCGCACGCCGGACACCTCGCGCTCGAGCGCCCGGTTGGGGTTGGCGCGCGGCGGGGACATCGTTGGCTGCTCGGCGAGAACGGACATGTGGATGGCATTCCTCAAGAATGACGATGCCCGCACAGGGCGTGCGCGGGCGACACACCGTCAAGTTGAAGAGCGCCCAAATACTTGGATTTGCGCGTCCCGGATTTGTTCCCGTCCCGATCGAGGAAGACGAAAAACAAGCGGAAGCACAAGATGGTGTGTTCAGGTTGCAAGGATTTCTTCCCCCTTTTGGCGCGATTTATCCACAGGCGATTCATAGGGTTTTCCACTGACGATGATGGCCCGCATGAGGACGAGCTGCTTGCGCATGAGGGCGCCGATGGCGGCCATGGGTTTCTTGCCGTTGGCGGTCAGGCGGTCGTAGGTGGCGGCCATGCCGCGGGGCATGCGCTTGGTTGTCATGGCGGACATGAACAGGACGCTTCGGACGGTGGGGCTGCCTTTCTTGCACAGGCGGACGCGGCCTTTGACGGAGGTTCCGGATTCGCGGCGGCGGGGCGAGAGGCCGGCGAAGGCGGCGATTTGGCGGCCGCTGGCGAAGCGGCGCAGGTCGCCGAGTTCGGCCACGACGGTGGCGGCGGTGACCTTGCCGACGCCGGGGATGGTGAGCAGCAAGGCGATGTCGGCCTTGAGCTGCGCGTCGCCCTCGATCACGCGCTCGATCTCGGCGTCGATGCGCGCGATGTCGGCCTTGAGCAGGTTGAGTCTCTTGGCGCGTTGCTTTCTGACGAAGGTGCTGTCGCATCCCTCGCCGATGCGGTTGCCCAGGCGGGTTTGCTCCTCGACGAGTTCGCGGCGCTCGCGCACGAGCGAGCGCAGTTCCACGATGACCGGGCTGGGCGCTTCGTAGGGCGCGGGAGAGCGCTCGGCGCCCATGCGGGCGAGCATGCGCGCGTCGACCTGGTCGGTCTTGTTGCGCAGGCCCAGGCTTTGGCCGAAGTGCTTGGCAAGGTGGGGGTTGACGCATGCGGGGGCGATGGCCGCGTCGGCCTCCAGCAGCCAGCCGATGGCTTCGACGGAGTAACGGCCGGTGGCCTCCATGATGGCGCGCAGGGCAAAGTCGCCGCCGAGTTGGTTGCGAGCCCAGGAGGCGAGTTGGGCCATGCCCTGGCGGGTGCGCTCGAAGGTTGCGGCCGGCCCGTGGGGCTGGTCGGTGTGGATGGCGGCGTCGACGGTCTTCTTGGCGACGTCGATGCCGATCCACGCGGTTTGCGTCATTGTCTGGGCTTGCATGGCAGTCTCCTGGCGCGGCATGAAGGGGTTGGTGTGCCCACACGAGAGCCGTTCTTGCATAATGCGGGCTTCATGGCCCAAGATGGCAGTCCGGTCTTTGGGTGGAGCACGGTAGGAAGGGGCGGGCGACATCTCTGTGTCAGGCTGCGAAAGCGCCTCGGGCACGGATGGACCTCGCCCCTTCCGATTTCCTCCCGCATGGCCGTGCGGAAGGAAAGTCCGATGAGGGTTTTCCACAGTTTCACAAGCCACAAATCCCCCCCGGCCCCCCCATGACGACGACTACGGGGGAAGTGTCTCAAACAACTGCCGGATGGAACATACAAGGTCACGGAGATAAGGACAAGCGTGGGGGCCGGTTCCGGTCTCTCTTTTCTCCGCGATCTCTGCGATCTCTGTGCTTCAAATCGTTTTTGGCTCGTTCTATCCTGTCGGGAACAAACCCGGGATGCGCGCCGCGCGCCGTTTTGCGG
>CAYTRP010000568.1:0-2355 GCA_964440195.1 uncultured Candidatus Sumerlaeota bacterium | reverse complement strand
TCGCTGGGGAATCATTGGCTGCGGTTCCATCGCCACCCATGCCATTTGCCCCGCGCTTCGGTGGTCGCGGCTGACCACCCTCGAGGCCGTGGCCAGCCGGTCCGTGGAGGCCGCCCGCGAAAAGGCGCGCGAGACCAAGGCGGAGCGCGCGTGGGGCAGCTACGCGGAACTTCTCGAGGATCCCGCGATCGACGCGGTGTACATTGGCCTTCCCAACGGATTGCACGAGGAGTGGACTATCCGGGCGGCCCAGGCCGGAAAGCACGTCCTGTGCGAGAAGAGCCTCGCCCTCGACGGCGCGGCCGCTCGCCGCATGGTCGAGGCCTGCCGCGAGGCCGGCGTCCTCCTGATGGAGGGATTCATGTATCGCCACCATCCCCAGTGGGATACCGTCCGCGGCCTCGTCAGGGAGGGCAAGATCGGCGAAATGACGATGGTTCGCGCGGGGTTGTTCGGCCAGTTGAGCGACACGTCGAACCATCGCTGGTCGGCGGCCCTCGGTGGCGGAGCCCTCTACGACGTCACCTGCTATGCGGTGAATGTCGCGCGCATGTTGTTTGCCCGCGAACCCATCTCCGTCATCGCCATCGCCGACAATTCCACGCGCGAGGGCGTGGACCGGACCTCGGCGGCGCTGTTGGACTTTGGGTATGGCCGCATGGCCGTGGGAACGGGGAGCCTCGCCACCTTCAACCACCAGTATTGCGAGATCGAGGGAACCCAGGGGCGCATCAGGATTCGCAACCCCTTCATCCCGGGATGGGACCGCATCGAAGTGATCCTGGAGGAGGGGATGAAGCCCGAGGCGATCGAGATTCCCGGCGCGAATCACTTCCTGCACATGCTCGAGCACTTCTCGATGTGCGTGGGGGATCGTTCCCGCCCGTTGCACCCGGCGGAGAACGGCCTGGCGAACGTGCTCGTCTGCGAGGCCATCGAGCAGTCGTGGCTGTCCGGCAATCTCGTCGAAGTGTCGGAAGTCTGATGTCCACCTCCCGCGCCGGGGCGGTGAAGCGCGTTCTGCTGGTCGGCGAGGACGCCGGCGAGATGGCTCCCCACGTGACGCGGGCCGGCCTCGTGATGGTGGATTCGAACCCCGACGCCTGCATTTGCTATGGGGGCGATGGCACCCTGCTGGGTGCCGAGCGCGATTTTCCCGGCCTGCCGAAGATTCCCATCCGTCCCTTCGAATTGGCGGACGAAAGTCGTCGCGACCTGCTCCGCCAGCTTCTCCGGCGGATCGCGAGCGGCACATGTTCCCGGACACGCCTCCCCAAGCTCGAGGCTCATTTCCGTGGCGAACGCCTCGAAGCCATCAACGACATTGTCATGAAGAACGCATTGACGACTTCCGCCGTCCGTCTTCGCGTGGAGATCGACGGGGTCGAGCACTTTGGCGTCATCGTGGGCGATGGCCTGGTTGCGGCGACCCCGTTTGGGTCCTCCGCCTACTACCGCGCGATCACCAATTCCGTGATTCACGTGGGCATTGGGCTGGCCTTCAACAACACAACCGAGCCGGTCAACCACCTCGTCCTTTCGGAGTCGTCCAGGGTCCGTGTCGAGGTCCTTCGCGGCCCCGCCATCCTTGCCGCCGACAACAACCCGCGGTTGATCGACTTGGGCGAGGGGGATACCGTCGAAATCCGGATGGGGAGGGGCGAGGCCGTGATCCTCGAGATCGAGAGCCTTCTCTACATGAAGACCCTGGCAAGCGGCGATGGGCGCCGGTTGCGGTGGATTCGCCCCGTGGCGGAGAATCATCAGCGCCAGCACGAAGCCTGACAGGACATTTCAAAGTACCCCAGGTACGTTTTCAAGAGCGCAGATCAAGGGCGCGCGAGGCGCAGGCGTGTTTGGCCATACGTCGAGGATGCCGCCGCCGGGCAGCAACGCGGAGATTGCGACTTTGAAAACGTTCTGAACCGGATTCCGGGCGGACGTTGATTGCCTGTCCCGCCATGGACTGGACAATCCAACCGGAGAGATCATTCCCATCGTGCGCTTTCATCATCTCCTGGCGTTCGCCCAAGAACGATGGCATTCAACCCACGGGCCTTCCCATTTTGCCCGCGCATTATGGCATCTTGCAGTTTGTATATCCTTTCCTGGGACCGCCGGTCTTCGCACCAATGCCGTTCAATGATTTCAGCCCCATAAGTGCCGTCATTCCATGAATCCCGAACGGGATTCCGTAACTTAGCCCCGGGTTGCGCACCTCGGGCTTTATCGAGGGGCGCTACCCGGGGTTGGCGGGCGAGCGCGTTTCTACCGCGAAGCGGTTGCGTAAAAAGCGGTGGGCTTGCGGCAAGGCATTTCGGCGCAACCTTACGCAACCGCTTCGCGGTAGGGGTT
>CAYTRP010000567.1:1141-2356 GCA_964440195.1 uncultured Candidatus Sumerlaeota bacterium | reverse complement strand
CATCATCGGCCCCAACGGGGCCGATGATGGCGGCGCGCTCGCCGTCCTCGACCTTGAAGGTGGCGTCGCGCAGGACCTGACGCTCGCCGAAATGCAGGTTAACACCGTTGACATCAAACATGGGCTGGGAAAGTCCTCCAAAATCGGCGGGGAGCCTTGGCCGGGGGCCCGGTCGCGCGCAAGGGGCGATTGGCGGAATCGCCTTGATCGGGCGCGAGGGGCTGGGGTTCATGGCGGGGAAGTCCCGGCCCGGAGTGCCCTCGCCCATGCGTTTGATCCTCGGTTCCCTGCTTTGCCTGCTGCTCGCCGTGCCCACAGGGGCGCAGGACGAGGAGGAGGGCGTCGTGACCTTCATCCGGGAGGCCCCGCCGCGGGCGAGCGCGGGCACCGCGCGTCCCTCTCAGGTGCTCCCGCGCAACACCGAGGAGCTGGACCTCGACGCGACGGAGTCCCGGCGGCCCGATCCCGAGACGATCATCGTCGCCTTCGTGAATGGCCACGTCATGACGCGGGCGGAACTGGACCGCAAGGTGACGGCGCGGCTGAACAACTCCAGCATCGAGGAGTCGTCGTCGGATTTTGGGGACCAGGGATTCGTGCTGATCATGGGCGCGCCCCCGGCATCGATGAGCGCCGACGCCAGCTCGCAATACCGCCAGGAGCGGGAGCTGGAGCACCGCGACATGGTCACCCGCATGGAGGGCGAGATCGTGCAGGACTGGGTCGAGCACAAGGTGCTCTCGGACGAGGCGCGCCGCCAGGGCCTGATCATTTCCGAGCGCGAGTTCCAGATGCGGCTCGACGAGATATCAAGGGAGTATCAGCTCGACAGCCGCCCGGTGGACGATGTCTTGCGCCAGTTCGGCATGACGCGGGCAGACCTCGACGCGGAGATCAACGACGCGCTCCTCATCGACAAGTTGCTCGAACGATACGTGGACCTGAACAAGCCCGAGGCGTTCCTGCGCCGGCAATATGAGAAGAACCCCGAGATGTTCATCAGTTCCCCCTCGTACCGCATTGCGCACTTCACGATCTCGGTTCCCGATTCGCGGCTGTTGAGCAGCAATCGCAAGGCGCGCGGGGATTTTTTCGGCTCACTTGAGAAGATCATGGGCACGGTGCGCTCGCGCCTGCGCTCGGGCAAGCCGGCGGAGGAGGTCTTTGCCGAGTTCAACGATCCGGAGAACGGGATCTTCGGGACGGTGCTGGACA
>CAYTRP010000567.1:0-1131 GCA_964440195.1 uncultured Candidatus Sumerlaeota bacterium | reverse complement strand
CCTGGTGGCGGGCCCGATCCCCGAGGGATTGCGCAAGTCGATCGTCGAACTGAAGGAAGGCGGGACGACGGCGGTGCAGAAGGTGCTCGTGCGCCAAGGGGCGGAAGTCATCCCGGAGACATACCACGTCGTTCGCCTGGAGAAGATCCATCCGCCCGAGGGGACGACCTTCCAATCCGCACTACCGCGCATGCGCAAGCTGGCCAAGGAAGCCTCGCGCGAGGAGTTGCTGGGGATCCTGCTGCAGCGGGGGAGCACCCACCGGCGGATGACCAATCTTGGAGGGCTGAACCCCGAACGCCTGCCGGATCGGGCGGAATTGATGCGACCGCAGCCGGGGATTGACCTGAGGGCCCAGGCGATGCCGGAGCCGACCCCCGCTCCTCGCGGTCGCCGCTAGTCGCGAGTGTTCCACTGCGTACACCTGGGCGACGGGGCATGTTCCACGCGGTTCACCCCCTGCGGGCCTACCGGGGTGGGTGGGGAGGGGGCGGGAAGGCGGGGACGGGTTGAGCGGCGGGAGCGGCGGCGGGAGCGTGAGGGCTCCTTGGCAGCGGCATTGGCCGGTCGCGGAGTTGGCGAAGTTCCGTGTCAAGCTCACGCAGGCGAGCCTGAAGGATGTCGATCTCGCGCTCGAGCCTGACCACGCGCTCGTTGGGCGGGTGGTCGCCGGGCTCACGCTGATAGCGGATGATGGCCTGTTGGTTCCCCAACGCGAACCGGCGCAGGGCGTTGTAGAATTGTTCATCGTCCCCGCCAGACTCTTCCAGAGCGGATCGGAAAGCCCCCAGGCGATTGCGCAGGTAATCGGCGCGCGGTGCGGGCGACTCGGAACCCGGTGCAATCTCGAGGTTCTGCATAGCCGTGTCGATGGCTTCGGTGAGCCTGTCTCTTCGTTCCCGCAGGCGGTTCAGACCACTGATGCGTTCTTCGTGCAATTGGGCTTCGCTGCGAGCGAGTCGCTCAAGTTCCGGCGGCGCGGTGGCCGGGTCCGAAAGGATGCGCTCCTTGGCTTGGTAGAGGGTGAGCAGGCGTGCCTCATGCTCCTCGATGGCACGATCGATTTCGAACATTTCGCGAAAGAGACCGGAAGATTCGGAGCCGACGCGCTCCTCTCCCTGCATGCCCTTG
>CAYTRP010000566.1:1757-2357 GCA_964440195.1 uncultured Candidatus Sumerlaeota bacterium | reverse complement strand
CGCGCATCTGATCGCCGCCGAAATGAGCGTCCGTGGCGGACTGATCACGGCCGCGGACCTCGGCGCCTACCGTGCCATCGAGCGCGAGCCACTGCGCGGTCACTATCGCGGCCACGAGATCATCACGATGGCACCCCCAAGTTCCGGCGGCGTCGCGCTGCTGCAGATGCTGGGAATGCTGGAGCCGCACGACGTGGCGGGTCTCGGGTACAACTCCGCTGCGCGGATCCACCTGTTTGCCGAAGTGATGCGTCGCGCGTTCCGCGACCGGGCCGGCGCGCTCGGCGATCCGGATTTCGTGCAGGTTTCGGTGCGGCAGCTGCTCGACCGGAACTACCTGGGGAAACTGATGAGCGACTTCGATCCGGAGCGCGCCACTCCCGGTGAAGACCGGCTGCCCATGGCCGCGCCGCCACAGGAGTCGAGTGAGACCACCCACTACTCGGTGGTGGATCCGGCCGGCAATGCCGTCAGCGTGACCTACACGCTCAACGGCCTGTGGGGCAGCGGGGTGACGGTCACGGGTGCCGGCTTCCTGCTTAACAACGAAATGGACGACTTCACGTCGAAGCCCGGCGCACCCAACCTCTATGGTCTGCG
>CAYTRP010000566.1:0-1747 GCA_964440195.1 uncultured Candidatus Sumerlaeota bacterium | reverse complement strand
GGTCTGCGCCAGGGTGAGTCGAACAGCATCGCGCCCGGCAAGCGGCCGCTGTCGTCAATGACGCCGACCATCGTGCTGAAGGACGGCAGACCATTCCTGGTCACGGGCAGCCCTGGCGGACCAACAATCATAAACACCGTGCTGCTCGTGGTGACGCATGTGATCGACTCAGGTCTGGGCGTAACGCAGGCGGTGGACGCGCCGCGCTTCCACCATCAGTGGCAGCCCGACACCATCGACCACGAACCCTTCTTCACGTCGCCCGACACGCTGGTGCTGCTGAAGGACCGGGGACATCGCCTCTCCTTTCGCAGGCTCTATCCGAATGCACCCGAGGCGGAAGGCCGCAGCTGGGGCGACGCCGAAACAATAATGATCGAGCCGCACAGCGGCCTGCGTCTGGGGGCGAACGATCTGCGCAGCCCCGATTCGGCTGCGGCTGGCTGGTAACAACCTCCGGCAGATGGCGACGCGGCGCGGGGCATCACCATTGTGCGCAACGACTGGAGTGTGTGCCGCACATCTACCGCCGCACCGACGCCGACGCGGCGCTGTCCACTGGATCGACCTGAAGCCCCGTCCAGTGCGCCGTGAAAGCCCACACGTCCGCGAACTCCTCGATCTGCTTGTCGGTCGGCTTGCCCGAGCCGTGGCCCGCGCGCGTCTCGATGCGCACCAGGTGCGGTCTGTCGCCGATGTCCGCGGCCTGCAACGCCGCCGTGTACTTGAACGTGTGGCCGGGCACGACGCGATCATCCGTGTCGGCGGTCGTGGCGAGGATCGCCGGATAGTTCACGCCCGAACGGATGTTGTGGTAGGGCGAGTAGGCGCGCAGCACGCGGAAGTCCGCCTCCCTGCCCGGGTCGCCGTAGTCGTCGACCCAGTAGCGGCCAGCGGTGAAGCGGTTGAAGCGCAGCATGTCCATCACACCCACCGCCGGCAGCGCGGCGGCAAAGAGGTCGGGCCGCTGGTTCACCACCGCGCCGACCAGCAGCCCGCCGTTGGAACGGCCGTGAATCGCGAGCTTTTCCGGCTTCGTGATGCCTTCGGCGACCAGGTACTCGCCCGCGGCGATGAAGTCGTCGAACACGTTCTGCTTGTTCGCGAGCCGCCCCGCGTCATGCCAGGCCTTGCCGTACTCGCCACCACCACGCAGGTTGGCCACGGCAAAGACACCGCCCAGTTCTACCCAGCCGAGAACAGCCGGGCTGAACGAGGGCGGCAGCGAGATGTTGAAGCCGCCATAACCATAGAGCAGCGTCGGCGCGCCGCCCTCGAGCGACAGCCCCTTGCGATGGAACAGGAACAGCGGAATGCGCGCGCCATCCTTTGAGCTGTAGAAGCGCTGCTCCACAATGTAGTCATCCGTATCGAAAGCCACCTGCGGCGTTGCGAACGGAGTCACCTGCCCGCTCGCGCTGTCGTAGCGGTAGATCGTGGCCGGCAGGTTGAAGCTCGCGAAGGAGAAGAAGGTCTCCGGATCACCGGCCTCGCCGCCAAAACCCGACGTGCTGCCGATGCCGGGCAGCGGCACCGTGCCCAGGGGCGTGCCGTCCAGGGCGTACCGGCGTACCTCGCTGCGCGCATCAACCAGGTAGCTGACGAGCAGCGCCTCGCCCACCAGAGACGTACTGTCGATGGTCGATTGCGCCTCCGGGACAATCTCGCGGGGTGGTGCCGCCGGCCGCGCGGCATCGAGCGCGACAATCCGCTGCAGCGGCGACACCCTCTACTTCGTCACGAACCG
>CAYTRP010000565.1:0-2357 GCA_964440195.1 uncultured Candidatus Sumerlaeota bacterium | reverse complement strand
TCACCTTTGCCCGATAGCCGGTCGTCTTGTGTCTTGATTTCAATGCAAAGGAAAACACCCATGGAAGGAAAGATTCCCAAGCACGTGAAGGTGGGGGACAATAAGCGGATCGACATCACTCGTCTGAGCGCAGGAAGGACAAACGTTTTCAGGATGCGCATGTACACGAAGGAAACCTTGGTTGGCATGCGATACTATTCCAATTGGCTATCGTATTCTCCGAACGAGATCACTGTTACGCGAGGCGAGATAGACAAGGGTCTGGAAATGTGTCGCGCGCTTGACGAAGGCAAGACTCCCAGTGATGACCTCCTTTTGGAGTGCATGGATGTGAACTGTTGCCTTCGTGGCGTCGTTGCTAGCAAGGGGCTACCTTACTCGCAATGGAAGGAACTCGACGGGCCCCATGTTTACATCTGGTCAACTGCTGCCGTTGCGGCGTGGAAAGAAGAAGAGACGAAGCGCGCTCGACGCAGAAAAAGGTAACGGACGCTTCCTCGCTCGCCCCCTGCCCTCGCCAGTCCATCGGCGGGGGCTTTGTCGTTCAAGGCCCGAATCCGACCGCATAGGAGACTCACCACGGCCCGAACGCCACGGCCCGAGGGTCAAGGCACGGCTGGAATCGGGGAGCCCGTGGCGGGGCTGGGATTGCGTTATGCACCGAGGGCAGCGCTGCTTGGCTGGCAGAGCGCGAGGCCATCAAGGCGGAAGCCAATCGCAAGAGGGCGGAAGCTACGAAGGCACAACCGAGGTCAGAGGACGGGACGCGATTGGCGCAGGTAGTGGTTACTAATGAACCACCACCTGCTGACTACTTCTTGAGCAAGACTCAACTCGCCTTGATCGCAATGGGAAAAGAAACCCCCCAAGAGTGGGTAGATGTTCGCGAGAAATCGGAGCGTCTGCGCAAGGATCGCCAAGACGATCCCCACAAGGGACGCGCCGCCGTGGCCAAGGCCGTGGGGACAAAAGGCACCGCCCCGCCGGTGAAGACGAGGCGAGACCCTGACGTTTGTTCGCCTCACGAATCCGAATTGGAGGCGAGGGCAATCAAGCACACCGGCACCGGCACGTCAACCAGCTAGACCTCGCGCCCGTCGCCAACGGCGGGCATGGGTTCTGGTAACAGGTGCCACTCGCCACGCATGACAATATCAAGGACGTGGAACGGTGCCCCGTCTTCCCGTCGCCACTCTGCAAGATCGCCGTCCCGGTGGACTTCGATCCAGTCAGCCACGCGGCGGAGCACAACGTCCCCGTCCTGCATGACCGGCACACCCGATGGAAGCGCACGGCCAACGGCTAGACCCGCGAGGAAGGCAAGCGCCAGGAAGACGAGGGACAGGGCGAGGCGAGCGGATGAGGGCATGGGAAGCACCGCCGGAAGGGATGGGGCGATGATCGCAATGGAATGGGCCGGGGCAATGGGGAGGGGCTTGTGCCCAACCGAGAGGACCTTGTGCCCATTCCCGCGCGGTGTGCCCAGCTTGCGCCCAGTCGGATCAACCCGAGGAGTCAACCCGGGACGGGCGGTGCGGAGAGTCTTGATTTCTTTTGGTTTACTGGAGCGGGAAACGGGGTTCGAACCCGCGACCCTCAGCTTGGGAAGCTGATGCTCTACCAACTGAGCTATTCCCGCTCGCTGTGTGCAAATGGGGCAGGGTAGGGGCGCAAGGTCAACGGCAATCCGGCACAGGGAGCGGGATGTCGGGCGGGTTGGGGCGTTGGGGGCTTGCGTCGCGAGGCGGGTGGCGGGGATGGGTGGGGCATGGGCGGTGGGGAATTCGACATGTCGCGGCAAGAGCGCCGCTGGTTGGCGGTCATCGTTGCGGCGGCGGCGGTGGTGCGCGTGGCCGACATCTGGTGGCATCCCTATGCGCCGGACGAGGGGTTCTCGGTGGGCTTGGCGCGCATGAGCTGGGCCGGGCTGGTGGAGGAGACGGCGCGCGACACGCATCCGCCGTTCTACTATGCGGTGCTGAAGGTGTGGTTCGCGTTCACGCCGGCGACGTTGTTCTCGGCGAAGGCGTTGTCGGTTCTCTTTTGCGCGGCGACGATAGCGGCGACGTTCCTGTTCGGGCGGCGGATGTTCGGGCGCGAGGCGGGCTGGGTGGCGTTGGTCACGATGGCGGTCGCGCCGTACCAGATCTTTTGGAGTCATGTGGCGCGCATGCATCAGTTGATGCCGCTGCTGGCGGTCGTGATCGTGTGGATGGGGTACCGGTGGGTGAAGGAGCGGCGCGCGCGCGATTGGTGGTTGTTGCTGGGGGCGTGGGTGCTGGCGGTGCAGACGAATTACATGGCATTTCCCTTCGCCCTGGTTTGGGGGTTGGCGATGGCGGTGGAGTGCGGGCGCG
>CAYTRP010000564.1:1213-2360 GCA_964440195.1 uncultured Candidatus Sumerlaeota bacterium | reverse complement strand
GCAACGGGACGTGGCGATGGCGCTGGGGGTTCCGCTCTCGACGCTGCACTCGCGGCTGAAGGCGGCGCTCAATAGGCTGCGTCCGTTGGCGGAGCGGGCGGGGTTGCGGGACACGCTGGGAATGCTTGGAGCGGGGGCGTTGAGTGGGGGGCTGATGATGCCGCCGGGAACGCTGACGGCGGCGGTGGTGGTGAACGCCAGCGCGGCGGCGGTGGCGGCTGCGAGTGGCCTGTTATCCACCGTTACCGCAAAGATTGTGGTCGCGGCTGCCATCCTGATGGTGGCCGTGGGGATTGGCGTCGGCACGATGCGGCAAAAGAATCCGGAACCCCCCTTGGCGGAGAACGCGATCGCGGTGGAAACGACGAATGCGTCTCTTGCGTCCACGGGACCACGCCCGCCGAACGAACCGGCAACGACCATTGTCGCCGGAACAGATGATGAATCGGGCGTGGAGACACGCATCGCCCAACCCGCCGCGCCGACCGTCATTGAATCCGCGACGGAAGCGATGGAGGCCACCGTCGAATCCGAAGAGACCGAAGTCGCCGACGCAGCACCGGTGGCCGTGGAAGAGAAGGAGGAACAACCCGATGAGCCGGAAACGCGCTTCCTGTCCGTCCTGGTGACGGACGCGCGAAGCGGCGCGCCCATCGCTGGGGCGGACGTGCGCGCCCGGTTTTTGCTTTCCCCTCGCCCCAGATCGACGACCAACGCGGAGGGCACGGTCCGTTTTGACGATGTGCCTTCCGGTTACGCGGAGATCGCCATCATGGCCGAGGGCTATGCGCGGAAGGTGGCCTTTCTCGACGTCGGCGCCACCGATCCCGTGGTGCCCGTGGAGCTTCAGCCCGGCTCCATCCTTCATGGCACCGTGCGGGACGAATCCGGAAAGCCGGTTCCAGATGTGCGGGTTGTCGCCAGCGCCAGCATGAACCATCAGGACAACCTGGAAGGCAGGACCGACGCGGAGGGGCGCTACGAAATCACCCATGTCGCGCGCGGCGTTCCCCTCCATCGTATCTTCATCCACCATCCGGGGTATAAGGAGTACTTTGAGATGGAAGCCGTCATCATTCAGGAAGACGCCGACCGCCACGAGTTCAACATCACCCTGGAGGCAATGGACTCCGCCCGCGTCGCCGGT
>CAYTRP010000564.1:0-1203 GCA_964440195.1 uncultured Candidatus Sumerlaeota bacterium | reverse complement strand
CCAGGGAAACATACCCCCTCTTGCCGAAACCGATGCCGCCGGCCACTTCGCCATCGAAAACTTCGTCGCCCCGAGCAATCGGATCTTCTTCGAGGCCGACGGTTATGTCACCCAATCCGTGCCGCTCGACGATATTGTGGATGGCCATTTGCGCGTGGAACTCGCGCCGGGGCTCATCGCCAGCGGAATCCTGGTGGACGAGGAAGGCAATCCCATCGAAGGCGCCCGTATCTTTGCCCAGACGGAATCCTTTCACAACTTTGGCAAAAGAACCGACGCCAGCGGCGCGTTCCATCTGGAGGGCCTTGGCCCTGAATCCATGGTGTTCGTCATGCCGCCCTGGCCCAACACCTCCGTGCGCCTGACGGACGTCATTGGCAAGACGGACCAGCGCATTGTCGTTCCACGGCGCTCGCCCTTCGTTGGCCACGTCGTCGATGCCGCCACCGGCGAACCCATCGAGCAATTCACCGTGCGCCTTGATTCCGCCAGACGCCATGAGCGGGACGATCTCCGCGCGGAGGGAATCCTCGTGACCGTGACCGATCCGGGAACGCTCTTCGACACGGAGGATGGCGTCTTTCGCGTCGGTCATTTCGCTCCCGGAACCGCTCTCTTCGTCGCCGTGGAAGCAAAGGGCTACGTCACCGCCGAGATCGACCGCGTCGTCGTGAATCCCGGCGCGGAACCGGTGACGATACGGATGAGGAAGTGAAAGAATGTCTTCCCAAGATTGACGTGGCCAGGCCCTTGTGGTCGAATCCATCAGGTTTTGGAAAGAACCACGAGCCATGCGGAAATTTCAGGCATCCACCTGGCGCGAAGGCGGCCTCGTTGTCGCGCAGTGTCTCGAAATCGACGTCGCCAGCCAAGGCGGGACGACGGAGGATGCATTGGCGAATCTACGTGAAGCCTTGGAGTTGTTCTTCGAGACGGCTTCGCCTTCGGAAGTCATGCGACGGAGAGGAATCCCGCGAGAAGTCTTCGAGTCCTGACCACTCCCTGAAATCCGTGTCGTCCCGCGGACTCCGCACCGGCGTCATTGCCAGTCGCGCCGGTGCAGAGCCCGGCGGTCCCGGGGTAAGGATATACAAAATTGCAAGATGGCATAATGACCTCCGTTTGCGACTACTTGGTCGTGCGACTTTGCAAGCCGGCCTGGGTGGTGCCCGGGCGCTGGAGGCGCTCTTCGAGCTTCCGGCG
>CAYTRP010000563.1:0-2366 GCA_964440195.1 uncultured Candidatus Sumerlaeota bacterium | reverse complement strand
CAGTGATACAGGGGGGCATACATGTAGGGGACCCAGCCCTTGTCCGGTGGAGGGTACGGAGGCTCGCCCCGCGCAAGCCTCTGTGCCTGCTCCCAGCCGTGGCCCTCGTTCCATTCCAGCCCCCATGGGACGGCCAACCGCGCCATGATCGCCAGCAAGGCCGCGGCCGCGAAGGGGGCCAGCAGGATCACGGGAAGCCAGCCAACAGCGGTGTTCCGGGTTGACCGCGCGTCTCTCATGATCGATCACACCGGTATAAAAGACTACGAAGCAGGCGCGCATGGTGGAAAACCCACTGGAAACCGCTCTTGTCAGGCGTGAGGAGCGCGGCTTTGCGGCGACAGCCCACCTGTTTGCCGCCATTCCCTTGTGGGGGCTCGTCTTTCTCGCGGTGCTGTTGGTCTGGTTCAAGGAAAGAAGCCGCGAGGTCGTTTTCCACATCATCCAGGCGATGGTGTTTCAGGGGCTCCTGCTGCTCCCCCTGATCGGGTACAGCCTGGTCGAGCTCATGGCCCGCATGCTCGTCGTCCTCAGTCCGGCGGCTTCCTCCGCCGTCCACCTCGCCAACAACTCCCTGGCCATCTTCGCGTACATCCTTTACGCGTGCATCTGCTTTTACGGTGCCTTTGCAACGTATGCCGGTCGTCCGTTTGTCTACCCATTCATCGGCAGGCCCGTGCTTGAGGGCGCTCGCAGGAAATTCTCGGAAGGAGGCTAGCCATGAGGCATGCCCTGACGGATTACCAGCACCGGTGCGTCGAGCTGATCATCGGACAGATTCGCGAATACCTCGGCCTGCGCTATGCCCAGACCACGCGGGCGAATCCCCGGTTCCGCGAATGTTGGGCGGACCTCGAGTGGCAGCAGATCCAGCAACTCCGTAACATCATCGAGAACGACAAGGCCTGGGGGCCCAAGCGATACTTCGTCGCGGAACTCTTGTGCGGCGACGACAAGAACAAGGTCCGCGACCTGTTCACGGCCACCAACCAGAACACCATCCAGACGGAGGTGGTCGAGAAGCACGAGAAGATCACCCACACCACCGGGGACGTCATGGAAATCCACGACTTCCGGACGCTCTACGAGGCCATCGACCCCGCCATCTCGACCATTACAAGCGTCATGCAGGTCTACATCTGGTGGGACCTGCTCGACGCGGCGCACTGTGCCCGCTTCCAGCTCAAGCTCGAGCGCATCAAGGAGATCGAATCCGGCAACATCGCCCCCTATCGCGATTACTACGTCGATCTGCTCCGCACCCCGGAGAGCGAACCCTCAACCGATGACATCCTGCTGTACGAAATGACCGAACTCAAGTACACCGTCGACCAGTTCATCCGTCGTCGCGAGGGCGAGCCCGGTTACCAGATCATCATCGCGCGAGCCGGCCTTTCGACCGATGAGGGAGTCGATCGCCTGATCTCCACCATCGCCCGCCAGCAGGTGCTCCTCAAGTCCATCGAGGACGGCGCGCCCGCGGAGGACCGCGTGAAGCAGCAGATCGCCCGCGCCCTCAACACCGACTCGGATCACTTGACGGCCGAGCAAATCATCAAGTACCTCAAGAACCTGATCGGCGAGGAAAAGGGCAAGCTGCGCGCCGCCCTCGATGTCGAAGCCGAAGGCGAACCGTACAACTTCAAGCTCGCCCAGGCCGAAGCCATGAAGAAGAAGTACCAGGCCATCGTCGGCGACCGCAACATCCCCTCCACCCGGTCCTCGACCAACAGCGGCGCCGTTGCCCTCCCCACCTGAGACCAAGTGAAAGACACCCGGGCCATTGGAAAAGATCGTCAAGATTCGTCAACCGCTCGAGAGCACGCTCAACGACGTCTGCCTCAGGATCCCCGACTGGAAGGAACAGGGTTTCACCGCCCTGTTCCTCGAAATGTCCGACATCCGCTTCATGGACTCCCTTGCGATTGGAATCCTCGTGCGGTTGGCGCTGACCGCGCGCGAAGCGAAGCTTCGCCTTAACCTGTACAAGATGAACCCCGACGTCCGCCGCGCCCTGCTCATGTCCGGTGCCGGCGACCTGCTGGGCATTCGCAGCGAAGGCCCGCCCAGCTTTGAGACGGAGATTATGTGATACGGTTTCCAGTTATTTCGTGAACGTCATCGCCACTCTTCCGACCCTGCCAATAGCTGGTGGCGATCCGGAACATCAGCCCTGCAGGGCGGCATTTGAATGGCCACGACGCTTCCTCTGGCCAGCCACCGAGCCCGGAGGGCGAAATTTGAATGGCCTCCGGTGGAGGCGACAGCCGGAACCGGAGGAAGCGTTGCACAAGAGAGTCGAGCCCCCTCGGCGGGGCGACATGACAAGGATGCAACGAGCCGGATCATGTCGCCCCGCAAGGGGG
>CAYTRP010000562.1:0-2367 GCA_964440195.1 uncultured Candidatus Sumerlaeota bacterium | reverse complement strand
ACACAGGCAGCACGAATTCATTCCCCTTCAAAGTCACGGGGATTTCCGGGGCCTTCATCGTTCAAATCGTGTTGGGAATCACCGGCAGGACGATGCGCGACGGATGCTCCGGCGAATGAAAAACCGTCTGGCGCGCGATGCGGATCGCGGTGTCGGAGGCGGGATCATTTCCGGAATTCAGGTTGCGGGCGAAGGCCGGGAAATTGCTGCTCGAAATCTCCAGCCGGATGCGGTGTCCCGCCCGGAAAACGTAAGCCGTCGGATTGCAGGCGATGGTGAATTCGGTTACTTCCCCCGGAACGAGGAGCTCGGTCCGGCCGTTGCGAAAACGGGCCCGCACGATGCCGTCGGTCACGCTCATGGGGCGGCCGTCGGCGCCGACATCCACCAGTTTGGCGGTGAAGTCGGTGTCCGGGGCCGACGACGACGCGAACACTTTCACCGTGACCGGACCGGTCACTTCCAGGTCCTCCGCCAGCACATCGGAAGTATAAACCAGCACGTCGTCACGCGATTCGACCGCAGTTTGATCCCTGGGCCCGATATTCGAAAAATCCCACGCACCGCCCACGGTGGGCACGGGATTCGCGGGATCGTAGAAGAATGTGTCCGGGTTCCCGTCCGGCGCGTCCTCCAGGCGGCCGTCCCCGCCGACTGTGTTGGCCTGCCCGCCTCCGGCCAGGTAAAGATTTTTCCACACGGTCCGCGCGAGCGGCCATTCGCATTCGTCGCGCCAGATATTGGCGCCCATGACAAAAATCCGGATGGGCGCCGCCCCGGCATCGTAATCCGAATCGCCACCGGTGAAATGGCGCAGGAAGGCGATCTCCTGCTCGAAGAGGTCGGGAATCTTTCCGGCCTCGCCGAAGTCCGCTTCGTCGAGCGCCGACTGGTTGATGTTGTGCGGCCATGGACCCACCACGATGCGGGTAAAGCGGCGGGCCGTTTCGCTGCCCCCGGCGCGGCGCAGACCGTTGAAGAGATCGAAGATGTCGCCCACGAAATGGTCGAACCATCCCGTGCGGATGAAGGCCGGAGCGCGGACAGCCGCCAGATGCGCCTGCATCGACCCAGCCTTCCAGAAATCGTCGTCATGCGGATGGGCCAGGGCGTCGCGCCAGAACGGAATCTCGATGCCGCCGGAGAGGACATCCATGTCCTGAAGCGGAAGATGGTTCCGGATCGCGTCCTGATCGGAAACCAGCTTCGGCGCGAGCGTCCAGCGCGTCTGCCATCCGAGCCGGAACGCCCCGCCGCGATAGTTCGCGGAGTAGGCGTCCGAGCCGATCAGGCACGGGGTGAAACATTTCAGGGCGTCGTTCCCGGACGCCGCCGCCGCCAGCTGGGTGGCGGACACATACGAACCGCCATACATCGCGATGTTGCCGTCGCACCACGGCTGAGAGCGGATCCAGTCCAGCGTGTCCTCGCCGTCGGCCTTTTCGTTGAGCCACGGATACCAGGCCCCGCCGCTCCGGAATTTCCCGCGCACGTCCTGGACCACATAGGCGAACCCCCGCTCCGGCCAGTCGAGATCGCCCCCGCGGGTCAGCGCGTTGTAGGGCGTGCGCACGAGCAGTACCGGATATGCGCCCTCGGCCGCGGGCAGATGGACGTGCGTGCAGAGCTCGACGCCGTCGCGCATGGGCACGCGGACGTCGAGGAAGGATCGGACGGAAAATTTCATTGCGGGAGAGGCGGGACGTCCAGGGGAACCGATCCGTTCCGCAGCGACGCCGCGCCCTGGCAGCCCGCGGCCACGGCCATGCGCGCGTCCGCAGGCGTGGCACCTTCCGAGGGTTCCCCGCGAAGGAAGTGCACGAAATCCTCCAGCAGAAGCGGGTCGGCCCCGCCGTGCGAACCTTCGACCAAGGGAATGGGAAACACTTCGTTGCCGTGCTCCGCATAGCCCCGCCGGCTGTTCCAGAGATGGACCGAAGCCAGTTTCCCGGGCTCGGAATGGTCGCCGTAGTTTTCGATCCGCCCCTCCGTGCCGATCACGGTGTAGTTGCGGAAGTCGTCCGGCGTGTAATGACATTGCAGGTAGGAAGCCTGCACGCCGTTGTCCAGCTGCATGAGGATCATGCTGTGGTCCTCGACGTCGATCACCGGACTCAGCCCCTTCTGGCTATGCGGCGGCCAGTTCTCGCGGTTGAACAGCACGGAAACCACTTCGTCCTCCCGGCGGCGGTCCCCGACTTCGTTGTAAACGCTCAGCTTGCCCATGCCCACCACGCGCCGCGTATGGCCGCCCGCGAGGTAATGGATGACGTCGATGTCGTGCGCGCCCTTCTGCAGGAGCAGGCTCGTGGTGTTCCTGCGCTCGGAATGCCAGTCCTTGAAATAGGCGTCGCCGCCGTAGCTGAT
>CAYTRP010000561.1:0-2368 GCA_964440195.1 uncultured Candidatus Sumerlaeota bacterium | reverse complement strand
TCTGGCCGGCGAATGGCAGAGACATCGCATCGTGCTTTTTCAGCGCCGTGCGAATCTGGCCCTGGGCCGCGCGGAGGGCGAGTGAGTCCAGTTCGTCGGGGTCCCAGAAGCCTGAATCAATACAGTGCCGGGCAAACATGGCGGTGGACATTGCGCCACCAACGGCGGCGAACTCATCACGGATACGCTGGTCAGGGCTGGTGTTAGGCTGCAATTTCAACACGGCTCTTGTGCCTTTCATCAATCGTGCGGATAACGGCTTCGACGCGCTCGGCGATGCTTTTCAGTTCCTCCACTTCCGGGTCCGACGGGTAGGCCTTGATGCACTTGCGGATCTCGCGTACGACAGATCGGAGCGCAACAGAACGCCCGTCAGGTTGATCGGGGAATGCCGCCGCCCTACTCAGTGCCAGGCTTCGGTCCCGGTCGTCTTCTCTGGTGGAGAGGGCTACGATCTGCCTTCGTTCGGTGGATGGTTTCTGGGCAACGTTGCGGAGTATTTCGACCGCATCGCGGGGTGGGATGCCGGGCTGGTCGACAAGGGCGACGACCGCATCCTGTTCATCGTCCGGAATCGACTTCAGAAGTTCGGCGGCTTCCATCGCCTGGTACTGCTTCCATTCCGGCTTCTGGAGGATGGGGTGCCGTTCGGCGGCGGTGACGTGCTCACGGGCTTTTTGGATCGTTGGCTTTGGCACGCCGATGCGCTCAGCTACCCGACTCATAGAGCCAAGTTCAGACGGTCGGCCACCTTGAGGGTTTCGTATATTTTCTATACGAATCTCGCCCGTCTCTCGATCCACGGTCGCCGCAGCATCCGCCATGTCGGCCAGGTTCCGGCTGCGCTCATATGCCGTCAGGTCTTTCCGCCGCAGGTTCTCTTCGAGTTCGAGTACGCGCCGTTCGTCTGGCGTCATCTCCTCGAACCTGCGAACTTCAACCTCCTTCCATCCCAGCGATTCCATCGCCCGAAGACGACGCTCACCAGCGATCAGGTTGTTGTCCGCATCAATCACGATGGGGTGCAACAGGCCAAACTCGTCAATCGACTTCGCCAGACCAGCGATGTCGCCCATGTCTTCCCTGAGCCGGGTCCCGATGACGACTTCAGTAATGGAGAGCCATTCAGCATTCATGCTGCTACTTTACCCGCTTCCTGGCTAGTGGTGAAATCACTATGACCAGTATCAGAAATCACCCGCAGTCCCTCTGCGACGACCTCTCGCGCGACATCGCTGATAGAGACCCGATTGTGACCCGTCAGCCGCTCGGAGCGAATCCGACGCAGGGCACTTGCCTGCTCTTCGGTGAGCACGAGGGTGATGGTCGCCAATCCTCCGTTAGGCTTGAGAGCCATTTGCTTCCTCCTAGTGATTACACGGCTAGTGTACGACTCGCGTTCACGGAAGTCAAGAACTCGGCTAGTGTTGATTTCGCTATGAATGAAACCCCGCTAGGCGAGCTGGTCAAGGCTCGGAGAAATCAGATGAATCTAACGCAGGATGATCTAGCCGAACGCGTCGGCATGAGTCAGCGATGGGTGTCGAACCTCGAAACAGGCGACGTGAAGCGGTCGCGTGTCGATACTCTGCACAAGCTGTCCGTCACGCTGGATATCCCGTTGGATCAACTGGTCATAGCCGCCGGTCTAGCCGACTCCGAAGAAAGTGCGCGACGAGTTGTTGGCACATTCGAGGATTCAGTGAAGCCAGTGCAACTAGACGGTGGCGATCCGAGGCTCCCTCTGTTTGATCTCTTGGAAGGCAGGTCCAGGTCAGAGGTTGATTCGGTCATCTCAATGGTTCGACTCGTCCTGGGGCGTTCCGAGGAGGTATCTGCGAAAGCTGCAAGTCCCAGCGAGGGGTCGTCGGAGAGAAAGAAGAATCGTCGCCAGACAGCTTGATGCACCGGAATTCCTGGTGGGGTGCCAGGGGAGGGTAAGTGCAGAAGCGCCAGCACGGCTTCAGGCTGACGAACAGTCAGGAGATTGGCCGCTTTGTACGATGCAAAGAAAGAAGAGCACTTCGTCGTGATCCGCCTCGGGGACAACGGAGGGCTTGAGGCTCTGGATTGCGCTTTCGTCGATGTGACGGCGGATGGCTGTGTCCATATAAGCAGTGCAGACGAAGACTCAAACATCGTGGGCTTCCAACCACGAGCGCAGCATATCGACCTCGGCACATTGAGGCTGATGTTCAGCGCAATCGAGCGAAAGCGTAGGAGGGCCGCGTGACCAACTCCCCGCTCCCCCGCGGCTACGGGTCGATCAGCGAACTCGGCCCCAACAAGGTGGAGGCGCGGTGGCGAGACGCTGGCGCCCGGCGGTCGCGCACCTTTACCCGCGCGACGCTTGAGGAAGCAAAAGACG
>CAYTRP010000560.1:0-2374 GCA_964440195.1 uncultured Candidatus Sumerlaeota bacterium | reverse complement strand
CTCGCGAGCCACATCTCCACGCCAATCCAGCGATCCCGACGCCCATTGGTCAGAAGGGCGGCTCAGGTGCGGGCGCCAGCGTCCCCTCCCATTCGCCCAGGAGCGAGCGAAGTTGCTCCAACCGGGCGGGCTGCGCGGACGCGAGGTCGGTTCGTTCACCGACATCGTTGCGGTCAAGGCCGGGTACGGATTGAGCCACTGGGGTTGTAGGCGGGCTTGGCTAGAGTACCCTCCCAGGCACGAAAGTCCGCCACCAGACGCTCGACTGTTTCGGGCCGTTCGAGGGCAAGATCGTTCTCCTCGTAGGGATCGGAGGCCAGGTTGAAGAGCCGGATGGGATTTTCCTTCCCGTGCTGCAAGACCTTCCAATCACCCTTGCGAATCGCCCAAAGTTCAAAGGAGCGCCAGTAAAGGGTGCGTTCGCCCACGGCATCGGCACCACGCTCCGCGATGGGAAAGAGACTGATGCCATCGAGTTCGAGGCCTTTGTCGGCGGCATTGATGCCGGCCGCCTCCAGAATCGTGGGGAAAATATCAAGCGAGGACACCGTCGCGTCGGAAGTCTTTCCATGAGGGAGCCCCCGCGGATACGAGACGATGTAGGGAATCTGAATACCGCCCTGATAGTAGGTTCCTTTTCCGCCCTTGAGAGGGAGATTGTTGGAGCCGTTGCCACCGATGAGTTCCTGCGTCAGCAAGCCCGCCGGAATGGACGAAAAGGGAAACTGTTCGAGAAACTCGGAATTGTTGACCCAACGCCACGAGATCTCTTTCGCAAGTTCCTCCGTCAGCGGAAAGTAGGACGGGCCGCCGTTGTCGCTGAGAAAGAAAACCAACGTATTGTCGCGAACGCCCTTGCGCTCCAGGACGTCCACGACGGCTCCCACGGAATCGTCGACGGCGCTGACCATGGCGGCGTATGTGCGGCGGCGGTACTCGTCGCTCAGGTCGGGATAACGGTCCAGGTACTCCTGCGTCGCCTCGACGGGCGCATGAGGAGCCAGGTGCGCGAGATAGAGAAAGAAAGGTTCCGATCCCGCCGTCTCCTCGATGAAGCGAACGGCGCGATCCGTCAACGCGTCGGTAAGATATTGGTCGTGGGGAACCTCCTTGGTATTCTCGTAGATGGGACTCAGGCCGATCTTGAGCATCACCGGATGGGCGGCGGGGAAAAACTTCTTGTAGCTCTGAAACCAGGGGTCGCCGCCGCGCGCGAGTGTCTCGATGGTCGGCGGCAGGAAAAAATGCCCCCAGTTGAGGATGCCGTAAAAGTAATCGAATCCGTGGCGGGTGGGCACCTCGTCTTCAAGGTCGCCCAAGTGCCACTTGCCGACAAGGGCCGTGCGGTAACCGAACTCCTTGAGCAGTTTGGGGAGAAGAACGATGTCGTCGGTCAGGCCCGAGGGGTCGGGGGAAGCGCCCGGAAAGCCATTGCGGACGCTGGGATTGGTCTCGAAGCCCCAACGCTGCTGGTACCGCCCGGAAAGCAGCCCGGCCCGCGAGGGGGCACAGACGTGGCCGGTGACATGGCCATCGCGGAAGAGAACGCCGGAATTCGCCAAGGCGTCGATGTTGGGCGTCCGGATGTCGGTGGCCCCGTGAACGCCGATGTCGGCATAACCGAGATCGTCCACGATGATGATCACGACATTGGGACGATTCTCCGCCTGGTTCTGTGCATGGACGACAACGGCCAGAAGAGAGAGAACCGAACTCAACAAAATGGAACGCAGATACGGCATGAGAGAGGTATCCCTTGAGGAAAAGTGGAAAATCACGAGCTACTCCGGCGGAACCGGATCAGTTGACCTGCCCCTTGCCCAAACCAAGCCGGACAATGTCGCCGGAACTCACGGTGCCGTTGCTTGGGTCGTAGAGCGACTCGATGCCACCACTGGGTGTGAGCTGGTTTCCGGTGGCCTCCCAGACAAGATAAGGGCCCCAGACCGCGCCATTCGTTTCATACCTGCCATCGGGACCGCGCGCGCGGATGTGATAACCGATCCCCGCCTGAAGTTGCCTGATGGTGGGCTCCGAAGCCGGATTCGTGTTCACGTTTCCGGAATAGTATTCTCCGGAGTAATTGTAGTAGCTTGTGTTCGTCTGCAACTGCACGCTGTCCGGAGGGTCAAAGGAGGTGAAGAAAGGGTCCTTGAAAATCGACCCCGTGGCCGTCAGGTAGGAGACGGGCGTTGAGAGCTGAGGCGCCGGAGGAGGATTATTGGGGGCGTGTTGCGGGCTGTCCCCTCCGTAGATGATTGCCACGTCCCGATGATGCGGCCACTCATCGTGGGTGCGAGGCGCCTGTGGAGGGTAGTGGTTGTTGTCCACCCGATAAGTTTCCAAGGCGGTCACAATGGTCCGAAGATCCGCC
>CAYTRP010000559.1:1900-2375 GCA_964440195.1 uncultured Candidatus Sumerlaeota bacterium | reverse complement strand
CAAATGGCATGGGTGGCGATGGAACCGCAGCCAATGATTCCCCAGCGAACGGGGTTGGCGACTGTTTCGGGAGCGGACATGGCGGACCTCTTCGTTGGCCGGTTCTCAATCCGGGGATATTGTTATCGCGCGCCCGGGTCGCGACGCAATCCGAGGTTCCTTGCGGCCAGCCACTCATCCAGAAGCTGCCCCAAGTCCGCCCCGGGAAACGGGACCTTGGGAAGCCGGTGGTAACGGGCGTCCTCGGGGCCAAAGGGAAGACCGTCCTCGCCGGCCCCTCGCTCCATGGCAATCTCCTCCTCCGCGATCGACTGTGCAAGGGGCAGGTCGCGCGAGTCGCTCAACTGCAAGTCGGTGCCCTCCACGTCCCCGCGACAATAGTCAACCAGGTCGCGCGCGACGGACACCAGGCGCCATTCCTGCGCATCGAGGTAGCGCGCGAGGTTGAACGTCTCCTCCCGGGAGAGGGCCTCGA
>CAYTRP010000559.1:0-1890 GCA_964440195.1 uncultured Candidatus Sumerlaeota bacterium | reverse complement strand
GGCAACCGCCGCCTGCCGCGCGCCAACAAGGAGGCAATGCGCGTGCTCGCCAGCCGGCCGATGAGCGGCGATCCCGAAGCGATGATCGCCTATTCGATCAATGCCGCGCGGGTGGCCGGGATGGAATCATGCATGAGGGGGCCTCAACTGCGAAACAGGACGCTCTCGCGCCGGAACTGGAAGACGCAAAACGCGAGACAGATGGCCGCCAGAAGGAGGGAACTTCCCATGGTCAACAAATAATAAACCATGTTGAAGTCGCCCTTCAGGATCTCGCGCATCAGGAGGCTGACATTCAGCAACGGCACGAGCGACAGCCCGGTGTTGATCTCGATGCCGGGAATGAGCGACGCCATGGCGGGAAGGATGATCGCGAACTGAAGGGGGGCGAGGTAGTTCTGGGCCTCCTTGAAGGAACGGGCGAACACCGAGATGGCGAGGAGCAGCCCCGCGAAGCTGGCCGCGGGGGCCAGCACCAGCGATGCCGCGAGCACGAGGCTGGCGGGGCTGATGCGGATGTCGAGCATCTCCACGATGGAGCGCGGCATCAGGTAAAGATACGACAAATAAAGGGAGACGACGCCCAACAACGCCGCCACAAGCGACGTCAGCAGGATCACCATGAACTTCCCGATGGCGATCTCGGTGCGACCGACCGGCGCGAGGAGGAGGGTTTCCAGCGTGTTGCGTTCCTTCTCCCCCGCCCCGAGGTCGATGGACGGATAGATGCCGCCCAGCAAGGCGAAGATGATCAGCAGGTACGGCAGGATCGAGCCGACGATCATCAGGACGACGCGCTCCTTGGAGGCGAGGTCCGTTTCCTCGCGCACGGTGACCGGCTCAAGAAAAGACCGGGGGAGGCTTCGGTTCTGCAACCGCACGGAGACCAGCGCGTCATTGGCGCGGTTGACCACCGCATTGAATCGCGACGCCGCCTCGCGCGAGAGGCTGACGGTGCTTTCGTGCAGCAACATCAGGTCAACGGTGGCGATTTCGTCGTCCCGCACCGCGTCAATCCCCACGGGAAAGTCGAGGAAGCCGTGCACGCGGCGATCGCGAATCCCTTCGGCCAGGGCGGCGAGAATCGGCAGGTTCGCGGCGGCCTCCGGAACATAGGGGATCTCGAAGCCATCCGGCGGAGGCGGGAGCTTGTCCGGCGAGATGAACTCGACGAGGCCGAGTCCCTTGATGGCGACAACGTAGAAGTCGATGACCAGGTCGCGGTTTTCGCGAGAGAGATTCGGCGCGGATGTCAATGCCGCGCGTTCTTCCGGGGCGTCGAGATTGTCGCGGGCCTGCTTGGCGAGATCGCGGGTCCATTGGGCAAAAATTTCCGGGTCGCGCGTCACGCCATCGGGGACGCCGGTGAACGATTCGACGAACTCGGGCTTGACGAGCGCGCGCAGGAGGGGCTGGTCCAACATGGACAGCCCGCGGCCGATCTCCGAACGGACAAACCAGTCGTGCACGAGGCGCTTGTATTCCCTTTGGCTGTCCTCGTTGGCGACGATCGTCACGACGCGCACCTGCTCCGCCTGGGCGATGGCCTGCATCATGCGCGTCAGGCCGACCATCAGCAGGGGGGTCACGATGGTGGGAATGACCAACAGGAACAACAGCGTGCGCCGGTCGCGCAATGTGTCGACGAGTTCCTTGCGAAAGATCGTGGCGATGGCGCTAAGCATGGTTGGTCATTGCCTTTCCCTTGCGGGCGCGGAAAGCCCGTCGTGCCCGGCGTCCTCGCCGATGATGCGCACGAAGGCGTCTGACATGTTCGAGCCATAGTGTTCGCGCAGGTTGGCGATGGGGCCGTCGAAGAAGAGCCGCCCGTTGTGAATCACCCCGACGTGGTCGCACAGTTGGTCGACCTCGGCCATGATGTGCGTGGAA
>CAYTRP010000558.1:1488-2392 GCA_964440195.1 uncultured Candidatus Sumerlaeota bacterium | reverse complement strand
CTGTCAAGTGGGTTGTTTCACCCAATGACAGATGACGGCGGGTCGTAGTTGCTCTTGATGTACTCCACCGCCTGAGCTTCCGCCTCATTGGAGGTGTCAGCGAAACCGTTGACGACGATGTCGCCGTCGACCTCCCAGTACCACTCGATCTTGCCGTCCGAGTCGGGCAGGCACTGCTCGTAGTACCACCCGGCCCATCCGTCTACAGTGTTGTTCTCGTACATGGGAGTAAGGTACCGCGTTGTTCTCATCTAGTCAAGTAGGTGATACTGCCTAGAAGAAAGTGCTTGACTCCTGCCCGGGCATCCCCCATAATGAGGGCATGGCAACGAAGAACTCCACCAAGGTCGACGTCTACCAGCGTGTGGCCGACAAGATCATCGCTCTCATGGATGAGGGTACCGTGCCGTGGCACAAGCCGTGGGCGAGCACCATGCCCATGAGCATGAGCACGGGGAAGCCCTACCGGGGCGTCAACGTGTTCCTCCTCGACGGAGGCTGGCACGGCACGTACAAGAAGATCAAGGAGCTGGGCGGGCAGGTTCGCAAGGGCGAGCGTTCGTCGGTCGCGGTGTTCTGGAAGTTCGTGGATACCGTCGACAAGGAGACTGGCGAGCCGAAGAAGATCCCGTTTCTCCGCACGTTCAACGTGTTCCACGCGAATCAGGCTGACTGGCCTGACGGCATGCCCGAGAAGTTCCAGCCCCGCAAGGGCGCGGCGACCGAGGATGAGCGGATCTCCGTCGCTGACGAGATGATCGCCAACTACCGCAAGGATGGCGGACCCCGCCTCTCCCCCGGCTGGGGTCAGGTCGAGGACCACGTGGCCCGCCAGCTGGGCCCCGGATCAGAGATGAGCGTGCTGGCCGTCGCGCAGCGGCTGTACGGACGCAGCGGCAGTGAG
>CAYTRP010000558.1:0-1478 GCA_964440195.1 uncultured Candidatus Sumerlaeota bacterium | reverse complement strand
TGCTACAGCCCCGCGACGGATGAGGTTCGGATGCCCGCTCTAGAGGCGTTCGATACGACCGACCACTACTACTCCACCTTGTTCCATGAGATGGGCCACTCCACGGGCCACGCTGAGCGCCTCAACCGCGAGGGCGTGGCAGACTTCGACCGGTTCGGCTCGCACCAGTACGCACGCGAGGAACTCGTCGCTGAGATGACCGCGGCCATGCTGTCGGCAGTCGTCGGAATCGACTCCACGATCGCCACCAGCGCGGCCTACCTCGCCCACTGGCGAGACGCCATCGCCAGCGACAACCGCTTGATCGTGAAGGCGGCTGGCGAGGCGCAGAAGGCGGCGGATCTCATTCAGGGGATCAAGTGGGAGAAGTCAGATGACTGAGCGAGGTTCAGTACGGTGCGGCTGCCACGCCTGGGCGACGATGCCCGGCTGGCGGCTCTGCCGCGCCTGCCAGATGGCCACCTGCGAACTCTGCCGAGGACGGGGTGGTCACGGGTCCTCCGGAAAAACTCCAAGAAGTCCTTGACAGGAGGGTCCCCAGTCCGGTACAATGAAGGGGATGGTCCCTTGGACGTGACGGGGTGGTCGGACCTCAGGTGCCCAGCACGAGGATCGACTCGTGCGGGCATCGAAGTTCCCCGTTCTCACCGTCCCTGAGGCGCTCCGTCTCTACAGTCCGGACGTGTAGGAGCTTGAACCCTACGACTTGGAGAGCGTCGACGTGCCAGCCGGTGACGTCGATCTCTTCGCCGCCCCGGATGTGGTTGGAGATGTTGATGAAGGCACGTGTCTTCTTGCTGCGCGTCTTGAGCACCCGCCAGGTTTCGATCCACGCCTTGAGATGGAAGTGCCGGTAGGCTGGCCCCCACTGCATCACCCCGCTGTTGTCTTCGTGAGGCTTGCGGCCTAGGCGGTGGGTGTAGGTGTGGCGACGGGAGTCGTCTTTGGCATTGTGTGAATCAGCCATTCTGTTGCCATATGTTGGGCTAGTGACGATGGCGTTGAAGGTGTTATCTGGGAACGGCAGGTGCAGGGCGTTCCCCATGATCGTCTGCGGATGCACGTTCGCCCATTCGGGTTCCAGTTCGATGCCGACGGTGCGGAGCCCGGAGCGCTGCAACCCATGGACCTTCCCTTCACCCGCGAAGGGATCCAACGCCACACCCTTCACCCCTTGGAGTTCCTCTCGGAGGGCGTCAAGAATTGCTTCTGAGAATGTGGCTGGGTTCTTTGTCGTCACGAGGTCCCCTAGATACTCTGAGGGGTGGCACCCAGGTTCTGATGCCACCCCTCTTTGCTTGTCTTGACTTGACGGGGTGCAGTGTAGCACCCGGGAACTACGTCTAGAAGTCCAGGGGTCCAAAGGTCCTAGAGTCCCAGGAAGTCCACCAAGTCCCCGACATCCACAGGCCCTAGGTACTCCGATGCGAAGTCCAGGTCTCGCCAGACGGGGGAACCCCAGACCTCTCGCTCGAACC
>CAYTRP010000557.1:795-2440 GCA_964440195.1 uncultured Candidatus Sumerlaeota bacterium | reverse complement strand
CGTGGTAGCGCTGCATGCCCTCGAGCATGATCGGAAGGAACTGCTTCACCTCCTTGCGGCGGCTCCCGGGGACGATGCCGATCAGGGGGCGCGCGGGATCGAAGTTGAACGCCCTGCACACCTCCTCCCGCGTCTTGTCCACCGTGATCGCGTCAAACAGCGGATGGCCGACGTGGACGACATCCACCCCTTCCTCGCGATAGAGCCCGACCTCGAAGGGGAAGATCACGAGCATCCGGTCGACGACGCGGGCCAACGTGTACAACCGGCTGCGGTGCCACGCCCAAATCTGCGGGCTGATGTACCAGATGACCGGAATGCCCAGCTTCTTCGCCCGCTCCGCGATGCGAATGTTGAACCCGGGATAATCCACCAGGACGATCGCGTCGGGGCGGTGTGTCTTCAGGTACTCCATCGTCTTGAGGAACAGACGCCGGATGCGCGGGAAATTCGCGATCACCGCCGTCACGCCGATGATGGCGAGGTCCTCGCCGATGTTCGCCTTGAGCTTGACGCCCGCCTCCTCAAGCTGCGGCCCGCCGAGGCCCGTCACCCGAGTGTCCGGATACAGGCGCAGCAGCGCCCGGAACAGGTTCGCGCCATGAATGTCGCCGCTGTTCTCGCCGGCAATCACGAACAAACGCAGGGTGCGGCCGCCGGAATCGGCCATGCCTTCCGCAACCATGGGATCGTCGCTCATGATCACGTCGCCATCATCCCGTGCCGACGGGCGTGGTCGCCTCGCGAAGTTCCAGCGACACGGGGAACAGCGGCGCGTTGTTCATCATCGGCACCGTTTGCTCGCGGATGATCTGGGTGATCTTCACGACCACGTCCAGCGCCTCGGTGGCCTGCTCGCCGGTGGTCTGCGGGGTCCTGCCCTGGCGGATGCAGTCCAGGAAGTGCTCCAGTTCCAGCTTCAGGGCATCCTTGCGCTTCACCCGGATCTTCTCGGTCTGGATGTAGTAGCGCGACTCGCCGGGCTTGAGCCGGCCGGCGCGCTTGAACCGCCGATGGATTTCCATCGTCTGGTTGCGGTAGTCGAGCGAGATGTACGCGTTGTCCTGGAACACGCGCAACTTGCGCATCGGCTGGGGCGTGACGCGCGAGCAGGTCACGTTCGCGATGCACCCGCTCTCGAAGCGGATGCGGGCGTTGGCGATGTCCTCCTTCTCCGTCAGGATCGCGACGCCCGTCGCCTCGATCTTCTCGATGGGCGAACCGACGATGCGCAGGATGATGTCGATGTCGTGAATCATCAGGTCCAGGACAACCCCGACATCCCTCACGCGCGGATCGAAGGGCCCGAGCCGGTGGCACTCGATGAACAGCGGCGTCGTCAGGATCTCCTTGAACTTCTGCACCGCCACGTTGAAATGCTCGATGTGGCCGACCTGGAGGACCAATCCGCGCCGGCTCGCGGCGGCGGAAAGCTGCGCCGCCTCCACCACCGTGTTGCAGATCGGCTTCTCGACAAGGCAATGGACGCCCGATTCGAGGAAGTAGTTGGCAATGTCGAAGTGCGTCACGGTTGGCGTTGCGATCGTGACCGCGTCGACGAGCCCCAACAACTCCTGGTAATCCTTGAAGTACTTGACGCCGTGGCGCTTGGCGACGGCCCTCCCCTGCTTCAAGTCAAGGTCGC
>CAYTRP010000557.1:0-785 GCA_964440195.1 uncultured Candidatus Sumerlaeota bacterium | reverse complement strand
CCTCGATATCCATCAGGTGGCGTGCATGATGCTGGCCCAGATGGCCCACACCGATGACGCCGACTTTGAGTTTCATTGCCATTTTTCGCGGTCTCCCGAAAGTCCGGGTTGGCGGGGCACCCTGCGCCCCGCGGGTTGCGATGCGTTTAAGCGGTGCGCACGGTCGCCAACACGGCCACGGTCGTCACCGTCCATAGGAACACACAAACCAACAGGGGGCGATCCTCAAGCAGCAAGGTCTCCGGGGCGCCACCCTTCTCGTGCTTGTACACCAACCACAGATAGCGGAACATGCCGTAGATCACGAACGGCATGGTCGCCGCCATCAACAACGGATTGCTCGCCGCGCCGGATGGAGCGCCTGCCCCGTGGGCAAACTGGCCCTGCGCCGTCCAGAGTGCGTAGCTGAAGAGGGTACCCGTCATGGAAATCGTCAACGAATGGTTCAACATCTCGGGATGATAGTCCTGCAGCACCTTGCGATGGTTTCCGGCGTCCTCGCCGAGCAGGTTCAGCTCGCTGCGCCGTTTGCCAATCGCGAGAAACAGCGCGAGGAACAGGGTGGTCAGCAGGAAATACGATGTAATCTGCATCGGCGCCTCGGACGGCACCTGCACCGCCTCGATCCCCGCGATCGCCCGGATGACGAAACCCATCGCCAGCGCCAGGATGTCCATGATCACGCGATGCTTGAAATAGAACGAGTAAACCGTGATCAGGACGAGGTAGCCGGCGGACAGCCAGAAGAACGTGAGCGGAAGGAAAGCGAAGCTCGACCCCAATGC
>CAYTRP010000556.1:0-2441 GCA_964440195.1 uncultured Candidatus Sumerlaeota bacterium | reverse complement strand
TCCTGCCGCTCCAAATCAAGCGCAGAAAGCCCTGGGAAATGATCCGCCTTCGCAAGTTGACCGGTCTGGCAGCCGTTCTCCTCCTCCTCGTCTGCTCCAGCGCTTTCGGGCAGAGCATCCAGGAACGGATCGACACGATCTTTGCACGCCCGGAGTTGGCCGGTAACACATGGACTGGGCTCGCGGTGAGCGAGGACGGGTCGCTGGTGCACTACAGCCATCAGCCGGACACGACCCAGATCCCGGCATCGAATGCCAAGCTGACCACGACGGCCGCGGCTTTCGCGTTGTTGGGGCCGAACCACGCCTTCGAGTCGCGTGTCTACGCGAATGGGACCATTTCAGGTGGGGTGTTGACGGGGGACCTGAACCTCGTCGTGGAGCACGACATCACTTGGGCGACGACTTACTTCTCGAATGCCCGCACGCCATTGAATCATCTCGCGACGAGAGTGAGAACCGTTGCGGGAATCACCCGGGTGACGGGGGCGGTGCAAGTCTACGGCGCCTCGGTTTACAATCACGACCAGTTTGACAGCCTCGGATCACAAACCCAAACGACGAGGAATAGCAACAGCGCGGCCGCCTTTCGCGATGCGTTGATTGCCAACGGGGTGGCGGTGGATGGGACTTCGGCGGGGCAGACGGGATTCACGGCGCCGGGGACGCTGGTCTACACGCACAAGTCGTCGGACGTGGGAAGTTACAACCTGGAGCGGGCGTGCAGGCCGCTGAACAAGATCAGCATCAACCCGGCGGCCGACATGTTGTTGAGGCATATCGGCTACAAGATGAACGGGAACAACCCATTGAGCGACACATACGCGGCGGGAAGGGTCCATGTGGAAGGCTGGCTGGGGAGCGCGGCGGTTCCCGTGAATGCAACGGGGTTCGCGCAGGCGGACGGGTCAGGGCTCTCGTACAACAATCGGCAAAGCGGGCGCCAGTTGGTGGGCTTGTTGCGGTACATGCGTACCGCCCACCCGACGTTCGACGAGACGTTGACGATCGCCTGCACGGACGGCACGCTGGGAGGCCGTCTGTGCGGAACCGACACGACGGGACGCGTGCATGGCAAGACGGGGACGTTGAACGTGACGATTGCCGTTTCGGGCTATGTGCGAAATCGCCACATCAACGAACGCGTGTACTTTTCGTTCATCCACAATCGTTCCAGCGGGATCAACCAATCGGCGAGCAGGATCGCGATCGATGACGCGATCCGGGTGTTGGCCGGAGCAAACGTGCCTGTCTTCAACCTGCCGCCGGCTCCGGATTTTCATACGCTACGCAGGGCTGGGAGTTCGCCCAACCTCCTGCTTCAATGGTCGGCGGTCTCCGGCGCGACGGGCTATCGCATCTATCGTTCGATCGACGGGGGAGCTTTCTCGCTCCTCCGGCAGGTCTCGGGTTCTCCGACGCTGACAATGGAGCCAACGCTCGACTCGTCGCTGTACGCCTATCGCGTCTCGACCGTGAATGCAGACGGGGAGGGACCCGGATCGAATGCGTTGGTGGTGCGAATCAATGCGCCGGGGCCGCTGGTTCTCCTTTGCCGGGGATCCATGGAGGACGAACCGGACCCGGCGCAGCCAATCCCCGCATCCATGCGGGCATTGGCGAATTCGCTGGATCCGGACATTCGAATCGAGATGGCTCCCGCGTCGCGCGTGGGGGGTGGGCAGGTGGATCTCTCGCGGTTCGACGCGGTCCTGTGGTATTTTGATCACGACAGGCCGCCGACGCACACACTCAGCGCGCCGCAGCGATCGGTCGTGACGAATTATCTCGCCGGAGGCGGGTCGCTGATGATCTCCGGGGCGAAGCTGGCGACGAACCTGGACGCGGCCTTTGGGGGGACGAGCACGACCAACACATTTCTGAATGAGGTGCTGCGTCATCGGGCCCAGGCCCTGACGCCGGGGGTGAACTTCATCAACTCATTCCAGAGCGTGTTGTTCGAGGGGATTCCCGCGACGGCGCTGGGAGACTGCAACCTGGCCGGCTTTCCGGTGGACATGATCGAGCCAACGGCGGGGGGACGCAGGGAACTGCTGTTCCAGCCGGGTGCTGTCGGCGGAGCGTCCGTGTCGATGGAGGAGGAGTTCCGGCTCGTGGTTTTTCCGGTGCCACTTGACTGCATCCCGAGCCTGGAGCGGCGCTCGCTCTACATGGAGCGAATCATGGGTTTCCTGATTCCACCGCCGGTGTCCGTGCCTTCCGACTTCATCGGCATCCATTGATGCGCCGTCGGGACCGATCCGTTGCGGGTGGCCTCGCTGACCTATGGGAATGGGCACCGGATGACGCGTTTGCATAACGACAGTGGTTCGCCTGCCGCAAATGTCCCAACTGGGTTTGACAACATGGGCCGGGTGATCGAGCATCGATGGTAGTGAGTTCAGAACCCAAGAGGCACTGATCGTGCAGGTAGCGACCCC
>CAYTRP010000555.1:0-2441 GCA_964440195.1 uncultured Candidatus Sumerlaeota bacterium | reverse complement strand
GTGCTGGCTGCGGACCGTGGCGCTGTCGGTGCTCCAAGGCGTGCAGCAGGCGGCCTGCGGCAAACGCCCCTACATCCCCGAGCTGCGCGCCCACTTCAACGCCCATCCGGAAAAGGCCGTGGCCCTGATCGGGAAGAAATAGAGTTTACGGAAATGTCCTGGCCGCTTACCTAGAAATTGAACTTCCGGCTTGACGCGAGGGGGCGTCCTCCGCCTAATCAGCGGCCCTTTGATCCCGAAAGGATTGACCGTCCATGAAGCGCACATTTCAGCCCAACAACCGCCGCCGTGTGAAGAAGCATGGCTTTCGCGCCCGCATGGCGACGAAGAACGGCCGCAAGGTCCTGGCACGCCGCCGCGCCAAGGGCCGTTACCGCCTGACCGTTTCCGGGTGAGCGGTGTGAACCCCTCGCGTCCGGGCCTGGGTTTTCGGCCCTGGATGCGCCTGACCAAGCGCGCGGAGTTCACCCGCGTGCTGGGCCAAGAAACCAAATCCGTCCGGGCCATTCTGGTGGTGACCTGCGCGCCGCGTGAAAACGCTGGCCTGCCGACGCGTCTTGGCCTTACCGTGTCGGGCAAGGTCGGCAACGCCATTGTGCGCAACCGGATCAAGCGCGCCTTGCGCGAAGCCTTCCGCCTCGATTATGCTCTCATTGCCCCCGGCATGGACCTCGTGGTGACGGCGCGGTTCCGGGCGGCCAAGGCCGGGGGCACCGTCCTGCGCGAGGAGTTTCGCCGATGCCTGCACACCCTTGGCCTGTGGGGCGGTCCCGACCCCCGGAAGCCGTCCTCGCCCTCTCCCGGCTCCTCCGCCGAGGGTTGATCGGGCTGGTGCTCCTGTACCGCGCGACGCTGGGACTGTTTCTCGGCGGCCAATGCCGGTTTCGCCCCACGTGCAGCCAATACGCGCTCGATGTCCTGCGGCGCAAACCGGCGTGGCGGGCGCTGGGTTTGATCGCATGGCGTCTGGGGCGGTGTCAGCCATGGTGCAAGGGCGGGCACGACCCGGCACCGGTGGAGATCGAGGATGAGTGGTACGCTCTCAAGGATGAAGTCTGAACGATAAAGGGGCCCGAATGTTTACCGGTCTGATTCAGGCAATGGGAGAGGTGACACGACTGTCCGGGCGGGGGACGGGGATGGAACTGGAAGTGCGAGTTCCGGGGTGGAGCGGGAAGCTGGTTTTGGGTGAGAGTATCTCTGTCAGTGGGTGCTGCTTGACGGTCGAGTCTGTCACGCCTGATGGCTTTACGACTTTTGCCTCGCCAGAAACGATGGCCAAGACCTCTCTGGGGAATTGGCAGCCGGGGGATGCGGTGAATCTGGAGCGGGCATTGGCACTGGGGGATCGACTGGGTGGACACATGGTTTCGGGCCACGTGGACGCCACGGGGCGGCTGCGGTCGGTGACGCCCCATGACCAGTCCTGGGAATTGTGGTTCGAGGCCCCCGCCAGTCTGATGGCCGAGTCGGTCCCCAAGGGCTCGATCGCCGTGGATGGCATCAGCCTGACACTGGTCGAGGTGGCGGCGGAGGCTTTTTCCGTCTGGATCATCCCCGAGACGTGGGCGCGCACGACGCTGGCGCGCACGGCCATCGGGGGGCGCGTGAACTTGGAGAGCGACTTGATCGGGAAGTACGTGCGGCGCGGCGTGGAGGCGTACCTGTCGGGCGGGAGCCGGTTGGAGGACGTGGTGCGGCGGTTTGGGGGCTGATTCGACGGAGCGGGCGAAGGCCGCAAAACCCGTTTCGCTTGACGGTGTTTCACGCTTGGGGGGTTAGCTCCCGTGGAACTGTCCCGAAGTGTGCCCAACGGCCCGCCGATGCCCTTTCGTTTTGCCTCCAACCCCCTGTCGCGCCTCGTCCTGATCGGGACGATGCTCGCGGCATTGTGGATGGCGCATCCGTCGTTCGCGCCAGCCCAGGGCGGCACCTATCATCAGGTGCAATCGGGCGAGACTCTCGAGGACATCGCGCGGCACCACGGAGTGAGTGCCGCCGTGGTGGCCCGTGAAAACCACCTCGCGGCCAACGCGCGCCCGGTGGCCGGGACGCGCCTGTATATCCCCGGAGCGCGGCGCCCCATCGTGTCCGGTCGCGCGTCGAGCCCGGCCACGACGCGCCCCTCGGCCCAACCCCAGCAGCGGGTTGTGATTCAACGACCCTCGGCGCCGGTTTCCCGCGCGGCCCCAAACTCTCCTCCGCAGGTCGAGCGCCAGGGAATGGGCAGCGGTGCCGGCTTCAAGAGCGCTCCCCGCGCCACGGCGACGGTGCGCCCACGCATGGTGACCGTGCAGCCGGGTGATTCGCTTTGGAAGTTGGCGAACGAGAATGGCGTGACGGTGGACGAGTTGGCGCGCGCCAACGGATTGTCCGGCAATGCGCGCCTCGAAATCGGCCAGATCCTGCGGGTGCCCGTGCGATTGGGCGAGACGGGCGAG
>CAYTRP010000554.1:0-2452 GCA_964440195.1 uncultured Candidatus Sumerlaeota bacterium | reverse complement strand
GCTGCGCCCCTCCCTGGCGACGGTGCCGGATTTCAAGGCGCGCAAATTCCGCCAACTGGCCGGCGACACCAGCATGGAGAAGCTGCGCGAGTGCCTTCAGATGCTGAACCGCGTCCAAAAGGCGACGTTCCCCACCGGCGAGGAACTTGTCGTGCCGGACGCGGGAGAGTTGACCGAGGTGCTGCTCGTTCGGCTGGTGACGCCGGGCTACTGAGCGGGAGGGAAGTGGTATCGGGTACGGGATTCGAACCCGTGTTTACGCCGTGAAAGGGCGCTGTCCTAGACCAGACTAGACGAACCCGACACCGGGAGACCCGGGGGAAGGCGCGACGCCCTCCCGCCGGGAGGTCCGCACTTTGGGGATAGACTGGGGGGAGTCAAGTGGGGATTCGGACTCGTTCGCCGGCGGGGCGGGGTGTTCGTGCTTGAGGCCGGACTCCCCGGTCTCCATAAAGTGAAGACGCGAGTTGTGGCAGCATCCCGAAGGTCACAAGGAAGAACAATGAGCAGAGGAAAAACGCTGGAGCGAAAGCTGCCGGGCAAGCGGGACGGGACCGCCAAAGCAACGCCGCCGCAACCCCGGAAGAGGGCGCCAACGAAGGGCCAGTGGGCTTCCGGGCACCTTGTGGCCGCCCTCCTGATCGGCGTCGCGGTGGGCGTTGTGATCGGGATGTCCATCAGCCGCTCGCCCGAGTCCGAATCCGCCGCCGTCGCCGCCAGTGGCACAGCGCCGGGCACGGTCGCGCCAATCGTGACGACACCCTTGGCACCGGCGGGGATACCGGCGGGCGCCATGCAGATGACAACCGATCCCTACGGGCGCAGCCCCGGGGACGAGCATTATGGGCATAATCATCCGTGAGGGGCGGCGGGGGAGGTGGGCCGATAACCTTTCGCGTTGTCCAGATACGCGCCTTTTCAAAATCCGAACGTGGTCGGCGGACTAGCCAGGCAGGAGCCTTGGCGAGCCCATGAAAGAACACGCTACATAGAAAACTGGTCTAAAGAATCACGCCCGTCGTGGCCTGCTCCGCATAGTCGAGCAAGTGCGGATTGAAGGAAGTGGGCTGGCACAGCCACTCCGTCAGGATGCTCTTGGGGCGCCCCTCTTCCAAGAACAACGCCCAATGCCCGAGCCCGTGGGTGGCCGATTCGATACAGTTCTCGTTTCGCATCCAGATGGCGTTTTCCATGACGTCGAGGGCGGCGTCAATCATCGCTGGCGAGGCGCTGTTGGGAGAGACCACGAAGATGTCCCACAGCATGTAGCAGAGAAACCCCAGTCTGCCATCTTTACGGTCTTCGTCAATGCCGTGGACCGGGGCGATACAGTAACGGTCGAAGTAGTTCCGGTAGAGCAGATCGAGTTGCCGGATGGCGCGAACCCGCCGGGCTTCGTCGCCGGCCTCAATATAGGCGAAAACGATGTCACTGCAATTATTGCTGTAGATGAGCTGAAGCCCGATTCCAATCTGGTCGCGGGAATACTTCCCATGGATTTCCGCATCGCCGAGGGCGCGGTCGATGTGATCGAGATTTTCCTCGTGGGACAGATCGTAGGTCTCTCGAAGCAAGCCCACCGTGACGGGGTCCGCGTCGGGCGGCTTGCCAAATATGTCGTCCCGCCAATCGAGGTAGTTCATGGTTCGCGGATCACGGAAGGCGATGCCCGCTTTCCTGTGTGGATGGGCTGGATGCAGCATGCATTGGCTTGAGCCCTTGTCGAGGGGGAAGGGGAGACGGGGGACGAGTGTGTGAGCTTGACGAAGGAGAGATAAACTCACGGCCAGGATGGCCGTGCCACTTTGGCAGAGAGGTTTGCCAGTCACCAAACCCTCGACATCCCCCTCCCCCGCCCAGATAGCTTTGCCTCACCGGGCGGCGCATCGGCCCGGGCAGGATTCTTGACGGAGCGTCAGCCTTCTCCATGTCCGAATCGAGTCCGGCCAAGGCCACGGTTGGTGCTCCGGCGTTGGCGCCTTTGGTGGCGGAGGTGCGGGCGCTGGTCCAATCCGCCCGGCGAACCGTGGCGAGCACGGTCAACCGGCTTCAGGTGCTCACCAATTTCGAGATCGGGCGGCTGATCGTCGAGCACGAGCAGGCCGGGTCGGCCCGGGCGGAGTACGGCAAGGAGACGCTGAAGCAGCTCTCTGAGGAACTGGCGCGGGAGTTTGGGAGGGGGTTTTCGCGGGCCAGCCTGCAAGACATGAGAAATTTTTATCTCACCTATCGGGATCGGATTCCCCCGGCTATCCCAGAGAACCTTGAAGAATCTAGGGTTCTGGAGTGGAGCGGGGCCAACCTCCCGTCAGGCAAGAAATGCCAGACAGTGTCTGGCAAATTGGCACCCCAATCCGCAAGGGCTCCATTCTCTTTGGGCTGGTCCCACTATGTCCTTCTAGGGCATTTTGCTGATTTATGTAGACAGTGTTGGCGGTGTGCTGGGAGTCAA
>CAYTRP010000553.1:0-2453 GCA_964440195.1 uncultured Candidatus Sumerlaeota bacterium | reverse complement strand
CCGAAGCCGATGGCGCCTGGCGATCCCGGCTGCCGCCTCGGCGTAGAAATCCGCGGGCCACAATTTGCTGCTCCATCCCCCCGCCGGGTTGATGCAAAGGAGGGGTTCGTTGCCCGCGCGCCCCGCCTCCCTCAGCTTCGCCCGCAGTCCTTCGCGTTCGGACTCCGACAGATGAATCGTCCCGGTGGCATCGGCTGGCGCCTCGGGCGCCAACTGACGGACCAGGTGCAGGTGGCGGCGAACGACGTGGAATTCGCTGGCCGGGTCGGGCTTGAAGCGGCGGTTGTTGAAGACCTTGCTGAATTCGCGGCCATACTGGTCTCCGTAGCCCACCCGCAAGCGGGCGCGACTCAACCAGGCGTAGACGGAAGATTTGGTGAGCCCCTGGAAGTCAAACGCGACATCCCAGCGCACGCGCCGCACGTCGCCGACGAAGGGTCGAATCTCCGGGTTCCAGAGGGACAGGAAGCGCCTCGTCCGCCAGCAACGACGAACCACGAAGAGGTCGTTCAGATCCGGGTTGTCGTAAAGCAGCGGCGCGGAGAGTTCCTCGACGACCCACCCAATTCGCGCGCGCGGAAATGCCCGGCGCAGGGCCGTCAGGGCGGGAATCGTGTGCACGACGTCGCCGATGGCGGACAGCTTGACGATCAGGATCGAGATGGGATCGCTCGATGAAAACGGAAAGGGCACCAGAGCCTCTTGGATCTTTCGGATGGGCGTCGGGGAAGCGTGGCGCGGATGCAGGACCAGGGCTAATGCGTCTCCTGCTGGAAACGATGCAACAGGGACCAGAGATGAAAGAGCGGCAGCGTGCTCTCTTCCGCCACCTCGACCTCCGCCAATCCCCCGGGCAGGAAGCCGCCGCGAACAAAGTCGGCCGAGCGCGAGAGGAGACGCCACGAATCGCCGAGGGACCCCACCGCGGCCTCAAAGCCCTCGAAGACGGCGATGCCGGGCAGGGATTGACCCACGAGTTCCCGCACGCGCGCGAACCGCGCAAGGGACCCGGTCTCCTCGCCTTGGAGAAAATCGCCGAATCGCAGCGCCGATTGCCGGAACCGGAGGATCACCTCCCCGGACCGGAGGTGGACGTCGAGCAGGCTCTCGCGGGAGTCCTCCAGCACTTCGCTCCGGAGCTTCCCCTGTGACCGCACCGTCTTTTGGACACGCGTCCGCATATCCCCGGCGGCCAGACAGATTGCTTCCCCGGAAGAGATCCTGTGGAGGGTCCCGTCGGAGGCCGTCGCGAGGATCGTCTGGTTGTCGATGGACATCGACACCACCTCGTGGGGCCGCATGGCGACCACCCGGGATTCGCGGGCGATGAAGGCCTCCAGGCCCAGTTCGCGCAGCCACAGCACCCATCGCTGGGCGTCGGCTTCGAGTTGCTCGCGCCTGCGCAGGCGCGGGGTCGGGGCTTCGAGACGCTGGAGCGTCGACCAGGTGTCCCAGCCCAAGCCCTCGCACAACGCCTCCACGACCCGTGGCGCGGGTCGTGATGTCTGCCGGGCCAACGTCACGTAGAAACCCTGCTGGCGGGCGGCCCGTGTCCGGGCCTCGAGCACCGGCGCGGATTCGACCGGTCGCAAACCGCGCATGGCCCGGTCATCGGGCGCGGATTCGAAAGTTTGTGGGGCCATGAACAGGTCAAAGTTCCCCTTTTGTGTTGTCGGATCAGGGCTTGTGGAACACGAGCATCGTCTCAAATCCGCCCGCGATGCTGCAATTGTTCACGAGAGTGCCCGAAATCACATATCCGCCGTGGTGAAACGTCCGAAGCATGCCCGGCGCCGCTGCCCGGGCAATCGTGTAGAAGCATTCGGTGCCAAAGCGTTGTTGGGCATCCACCTCGAGGCTCAAGAGCAGCGACAGCGCGAGGCCCTTGCCGCGTTCGGAGGGGAGCGCGGCAAAATCGGTCATCTCCGCGTTGCGATAGGCCGGATTTGTCTCCGCCGACGCCGCGGCGACGACCCTTCCTTCCGTGTTTCGGACCAACCGGTAGGCAATGTGTGTCCCGGCCGTCCTGACAAGGTAGGCAGGATCGGAGATCGGGAACGGGTAGGTGGGAAAGACCTGTTCGTAAAGGGCTGCGAGGTCCGGCGCATCGGAAACCTTGAAGAGAGAGCTGACGTAGCCGGGAGGGAGTGCGGGTGGGGTCCGCTTCGGGGGCCCGGCGGTGGCCTCGGCCAGGGCCTTCTCCTCCCCGGCAAGGTTTGGCCGGATGCGTCTCTCGGGCCGGGGAAACATCGCCACGATGACGGCATCCTCGCCCTTGAAGAAGCGCGGGACATGGGCCTCGGATTCGAAGCCAGCGGCGTTCAGTCTCGCTTCTTCCCGGCGGCGGGCCTTGAGCCAGATCTTGCCATATCCATTCAGGTTGGCAACCCGGACCAGCTCGCCGGCAAAAGCCTCGGACCTTGAGGCTTTTGCCGGCGAGCTGGTCCGGGTTG
>CAYTRP010000552.1:1802-2455 GCA_964440195.1 uncultured Candidatus Sumerlaeota bacterium | reverse complement strand
GGAGTGCGCACGCTTGCTTGCGCTGTTTGCGTCCGCCGCTTGCTGCGGACGCTCCAACCACCCTTCGACGCAACCCCCCCGGAGCGCCGGAAGCAAGCTTCCCGGCGCAAACAGCGGCAGCAAGCGGCCGCACTCCAGAGCCAGAGCCGTAAAAACGCCCCGGGGAAACCGGGGCGTTTGATCTGCCTTCTTACCGCTTGATGAACGGGTCGGGATTTTCGCCCGGCGCGCTGCGCGGCGTGACTTCGTCGAAGTAGTAATCGGGAAGTTCCCAGTTGTAGTTGATCTTCTCGAACATGGCCTGCTCGTAGGTCGTCGGCACGGGGTCCTTCACGATGCTGGGCTTCACGAAGAAGAACAGCTCCGTCTTGCGTTGCTCGTCGTTCAAGCTGCCCCTGAACAACCAGCCGATGACCGGGGCCCGCAGCAACCACGGCACGCCGGATTCGCTCTTGGAGGAATCGAACTGCCGCAGGCCGCCGAAGGCCAGCACTTCCTCGTCGCGCACGGTGACCGTGCTGACGGCGCTTCTTGAGTCGATGATCGGCACGTTGTCGAGACTCGTGCCGATGCCGCCTTCTCCACCGCCGCTGGTGCCGCCGCCTGTGGCGAAACCAACCAGAATCTCTGTTTGCGGCTGGATTTGCATCGTC
>CAYTRP010000552.1:0-1792 GCA_964440195.1 uncultured Candidatus Sumerlaeota bacterium | reverse complement strand
TTGTTCGTGATGCGCGGGCGAATGTTGACGCGCGTTCCGACTTCCTCGAAGCTGATCGTTGCGACGGAGCCTTGGTCGGTGTTCTGCGCCGTGCGGTAGGGAATCGAGCGTGTGATGGCGATGCTGGCCTGTTGGTTGTCGAGGGAGAGAATGATGGGCGCCGCGAGCGTGATGGCCTCGTTGCGGCGCTCGAGCATGTCGAGCTGTGCGTTGACACGATATTCCTGGCCGAAGATCGTGGGCTCGAAGACGTTGCTCACGCGGAAGTTTGAGGGCGTTAGCACATACTGTTCAGGGCTGATCAACGCGCTGGTGGCCGATTCCACCAGGCCACCGCCCGAATCCGCCGTGGACGTCACAAACGGTGGCGCGAAGTTGCCGGGGTTTCCCGCCAGGCCCGTGATGCGCGACACTTCATTGTCCCGCGCGACGCTGATGTTCGACGTGAATTCGCGCGACGCCGCCTCCGTCATGTCCACCAACCGCACTTCCATCTTCACGGACTTGACCGGGACGTCCAACTGGCGGATGATGTCCTGGATCTCCGAGACCTTCTCCGGCGTGTCGCGGATCACGAGCGTGTTCGAGTGCTCGCTGGCGACGATGCCGCGCGTGGATCCCGCGCCCCCGCCTCCGCTCCTGCTTCCGGTCGTGAAGGGCTTGAGCACGGTTTCCAGGTCGTCCACGTTGATCCAGTTGATGGGAATCGCCGCGACCTGGATCGTGATATCCTCCTCGTCCGAGCGCAGGGACTTGCGGTCCACGATGCGCACGATGCCGCCGGGCTCGATGACGTAGCCGCGGCCCTTGAGCTTCAGCAGCGCGTCGAGCGCCTCGCTCAGCTTCACGTTGTACAGTTCCATCGTGACCGTGCCCGGCAGCGAACCCGGGTCCATCATGATGTTGAGGTTCAATTGTTTGGCGATGGTGCGGATGACGTCCTCGAGCGGGGCGCCCTGGAAGTCGGTGAGGTCGATGCGGCGATCAAGCGCGGTGAGGGTGGCAAGCATGCCCTGATCGGCGGCGGGGGTGGCGGGGGCGGAATCGTCCACGGTGGGAGGAACCCAGAACTGGGGCGCGGCCACGTTGCCCTGTCCCGCGCCGGTGGCGGGGGCCGCCGCGGACCCGAAGGACGAGAGTTCCACGCGGGCACCGGGCGCCGCGTCGAGCGTCTCGCGCTTGACCTTGAACGGCGCGGCGGCGGCATCGTTGGCCCCCGAGGGGCGCAGCACCAACCACTTGGCCCCGGCGACCGGTTCCATCTCGTGCCATTGGTCGAGCGTGAGGGTCACGGTGACGGCCTCCGACCCATCGGCCATGGTGACGGGTTGGAAGCGCGCGCGCCGGACCATGGAGCCCTCGTCGAGGGTGGGAGCCGCGAGGCTCCCGCTCGCGAGCACGGCGCCGGGCAATGTCAGAACCACCTGGCGCGCGGCGGGGAACGTGGTCATCTCGACCGTTCCCGGCTCGCTCCAATGGATGCGGACCTGCCGGCTTCCGGTCTCGGTGGGCGAAATGTCCCAGCCGCTCACGACAGGCGCGGCGCTGAGGGGGCCCGACGCGAGCAGGGCACAACAAACGGCTGCCGTCGCCAGGGAAGTCTTGATGGGTCGCATGGGATTCAGGCTCCTTGTCTTCTTCTCAAACCTGCAACGTGCGGGAATTTCGAAAGACCGTCACAACCTGCCTTTGACCTGCCGCTTGCCTACTATTCCTGCTGTCGGGGCACCTGCGGTCGGGGGGTCACCTGCGTTGATGGATCACCGCGTCTCGCGCACCGGAACCCGGAAGT
>CAYTRP010000551.1:0-2457 GCA_964440195.1 uncultured Candidatus Sumerlaeota bacterium | reverse complement strand
GAGAGGTTGATGCCGCGCTCCCCGAGCAGGGTGTCGTAGCCCTTGGGGAATTCGACGATGTCCTTGTGGACGTCGGCGAGGGTGGCGACGCGGCGGATGTCGTCCCCGGAAGGCTCGCGCAGGGCGCCGAAGCGGATGTTCTGGGCGATGGATTCGCTGAAGAGGAAGTTTTCCTGGAAGACGATGCCCAGGCGGCGCCGGAGTTCCTCCAGCGGCCAGTCGTTGATGTCGATGCCGCCCACGAAGAGGCTCCCGCGCGCGATGGGGTACATGCGCAGGAGGAGGTGGACGAGGGTGGACTTGCCCGACCCGATGCGTCCGATGATTCCCAGGGTTCTGCCGGCGGGAACGCGCAGGTCGATGTTGCCGAGGACGGGCTGGAGGGTGTCGTCGTAGGCGAAGGTGAGGTTGCGGCACTCGATGTCGAGGCGCCGGGGAAGGGACTCGGCGGGGACGACGGTGGGGGAGTCGGCGACGGTGGGCTGCGCGTCGAGCACTTCGTTGATGCGTTCCATGGCGGTGGTGGCGCGCTGGAAGAGGTTGATGACCCACCCGGCGGCGATGAGGGGCCACACGAGCATGCCGAAGAGCAGGACGAGGGACATGAGGGTGCCAAAGTCCATGCGCCCGGCGGCGATCTCCACCGCGCCCGTGTAGAGCATGATGAGGAGGCCAAGGCCGCCAACGAGGCGGATGGTGGGGAAGAACAGGGCCTGGATCTTGGCGACGCGCATGCTCTTGTCGATGTAGAGGGCGTTTTCGCGGTCGAAGCGCCGCATGTTGGGTTCTTCCTGGCCGTAGGCCTTCACGACGCGGATGCCGGAGAAGGCCTCCTGGGCAAAGGTCGTGAGTTCGCCCATTTGGTCCTGCTGCTCGCGCGAGCGGCGGTGCATGGAGCTGCCGAAGGCTTTGACGACGAGGGGGAGGAAGAAGAGCGGCGCGAGGCCAAGCAGCCCAACCCACCAGTTGAGGCGCATCATCGCGAACAGGACGAGGGGGAGGGTGAACAGGGTGTTGGCGCTGTAGAGGATGGCGGGCCCGAGCATCATCCGGACGCTGTCGATGTCGTTGGTCATGCGCGACATGATGTCGCCGGTGGAATTGCGGTCGTACCAGGGGCGATCGAGGCGCTGGAGGTGGCGGTAGATGTCGTTGCGGAAGTCGAACTCGATGTCGCGCGAGGTGTCGATGAGGATGCGGCGCATGAGGTAGCGGAAGGCGCCGGAGAGGGCCGCGATGACGACGATGAAGCCGCCAAGGAGGGCGAGCTCGCTGGCGAGCTTGTGTCGAAAGCCAAGTTGGTTGATGGCCTCGCCGACGTAGACGGGCACCTGGACGCTCAGGGCGTTGGCAAGGAAAACGAAGAGGATGCCCCACGCAAATCGCCAGCGGTAACGGGCGAAGTACGGTCCAAGCGTGCGGATGATTTGGGTCAATGGAGGGTTGTCTTTGCGGTGGTGCCTGCCGGAAAGCAAGGTTCCCGCCAGTTGGGGGGAAGGCAAGCGAGGAGAATGGCGGGGATGGTGTTGACCCCCGGGGGCGGTGGGGATGCCCTGTTCGCGGTGGCACCCGTGCAAGCGGGGCCACGACACAACACTGGTGGCTGGCCCATGCTCCGTGTTTTTGCGCTCACGCTCGGATTCCTTCTCCTGTTGGCGCTGGTTGGGCCCATCCTGACCGGCTGCCGGATGCTGCGGCCGGCCGCCGCCGGCGGCGCCGCGTTGCCCGATTATCCAAAGGCGGCGACGACACTGACGCCGGGCCAGGCGGCCACCTACAGGGATGTGAAGCTGTCCCTGGTCGACATCCTGCGCGAGGAATCCGCCCCGCGCGTGCGGTTCACGCTGCAGCGCGGGCGCGAGACGGCGAACTTCGACGTGGAGATGGGCGAGTTGACCGTGAGCGGCGATCTGCTCGTGCAGTTCCAGACGCGCGAATCATCGGAGGAAGGGGAGACGGACCTTGCGGTGGCGTCGCTGTTCTGGCTGCCGGACCTCATGCGCTCGAATGCCCCGCGCACGCGCCGCAATCTGCTGGAGACGCGCCCGGGGGAGATTGCCTTCTTCCAGGATGGGTTCGCGGCGATCCGGGCCATCGCGGAGAACGACTTTGTCGCGACGGATGACGATTCGGTGCTGCTGACGACCTGGACTCCGGAAGACGCGTTGGAGGACGTGACGCTGCGCGAGTTCTCGTCGCTCCCCATCGGCCAGTACCTCCTGCAAGTGGGGAATGTGTACGGGGGCGAGACGCCCGGGACGGGCCGCGTGGAACTGACGCTCGTGCCGCTGGAGTCGGCATGGGAGGACGCGGTGGCGCGCGAGGAGCTGGTGATCCCGTATCGGGGCAGCATGGACTGGAAGGGGCATCAACTGCGGGGCGAGCCGCTGCCCGGGGGATGGCGCTCGCGCATCCTGCTGGGGGTGACGCGCGGCGAGAGCCAGCACGATGTGGTAC
>CAYTRP010000550.1:0-2458 GCA_964440195.1 uncultured Candidatus Sumerlaeota bacterium | reverse complement strand
CCCTCATGGCCCCGGCCGCCCTGGCGCTGATCTCGGCGACGTGCCACCGGCCGGATGCACGGGCCAAGCCCTTCGGCGTGGTGGGGGGCATCGCCGGCGCTGAAGTCGAAGAGGAATTCCCCGGAGCCTCTTTCCGTGCCAAAGCCCGAGAGGGCGATCTTGTACGTCTGCCCCGCCTGGACGGGAAACTGGAGGCGCGACTGCAGGCCGCACGGCCCCGCCGAGTCGTCGTTGTACGCGATGCGGGTGGCGCAATTCGCCGGGCAATTGCCCGCGAACGCGCTGACGAACGTGTCGAACGACGTCAGCCCGCACGTCTCCACCAGCACGGTGCCGTTGTCCGGCGCGGTGAAGGTAAACCACTGCGTCCGCGAACCGGGGCGGCAAGGATCGCCCAGCAGCGCGTCCCAGTTGCTGAATTCGTAAATGCCGCTGCCGGAAAGCTCGATGGCTTCGGAGCACACTTCCCCTTGGGGAGGAGTCGGGCCGAGCGCCACGTCGAGGATGCCGTAGCCGGGAGTATGAAACTCATCCGTATTGGTCAACGTGATGTAGTAGGTGCTTCCCTGTGTAGCGGCCAGCGTGGCGCCGGTGATGGAACTGGATTCCCAATCGAGGCGATCACTACACGAAAGCGGGCATGAGTCGCCGGGAAATACGTGGAACTTGGCGCTGATTTGCACGAGACGGAACTCCGATTCCGAGGGAATCGGCGAATTTTGCCGCAATGAGAATTCATACACCCCGTCCTGTGGAGCCGTAAAACGATACCACGTCGTATAATAGTAGTACCCTTTGCCCAACTCGGGAAGCGGAGTCAGACAAGGACTGGATAGCGTGCGGCCCATCGTGAAATGATAGGAACCCGGGCCGGTGATTTCCATCGCTTCCATGCAGTTGTTCTGCGGTTGGACATCGGCGGGCTCGAAGGCGAACGAAAATCCGCCGACGCGCGACTCGTTGCCGTCCCGCGAGGAGCAGAACAGGACGGTGTTGCCTTCATAAATGATGAATCGTTTGGGTGCGGGCATGGTGCGGCTGTGAAATGTCTCCCCGCACGGCTGCGAGTCGCCCGTGCAGATGCCGCCCTTCCCAAGCCGGTTCGTGGACGCCACCGTCACCAGTCCGTCCGTTGGCGCCGTGAAGCGATGCCACGCCCGGGGGAACACCGTCAGGTCGTAGGCGTAGAAGCCATCCTCAATGATCTCGGTCGGGTCGTCGCAGGTGATGCCCCACATGGGCTTGCGCGTGATGGTGCGGGACTGGACGGGGCTGTTCGTTTCCTGGGTGTTGCGGCTGCGGACCTGGATGATGTTGGCGCCGACGACGAGGTCCGTCGCCGTGAAGCTCCAGTGGTCGGTCCCCGTGGCCGTCTGCCACGCGCCCGCGTTGTTGCGCCATTCCACGGCGGCGACGGCGCTGCCCGTGGCGACGGCGGTTCCGGAGAAGTCGAAGGTGGATTCCTCCCGCTCGACGATCGCGTCTCCCTCGGGCATGACGATGACGGTCTTGGGCGCGGGCGGATCGTCGGCATGCGAGACCGGCGCACAGAAGGGCAACGCGGCAACAACCGCCAGCATCATGCAGATGATCATGCTGGTGCGTTGATGGGAAATGGGGCGTCCCAATATCGGATTCATGGCTGATGGTTCCTTCCTTGATGCGGTCACGAAGAAGCGGGCAGGCTTCCCTGAATTGTTGGAGATACGGAGAGGCCAGACCCCGCCACGCCGTTTGTCAACCCGCATATCCCCAGAGATGGCCCATTCGCCATATCGGACTCGCGCCGGTTTTCGCCTTGCGGGCGGGTGAATGACTTTCTAACACGGGGCCGACGCTTTTCCCCTCACCGGTTTCCCCGCCCTTCCATGGCCGACCCTTCACCTTCCGACGTGACGACTGAGCCGCGCCCCGAGGCGGGATTCGCGGCGGGATCGACGGATTGGGCGGTCGGCTTCTCCAGTTGGTGCAACAGCCTGACCGCCCCCAGCGACCTGCGCGGATGGAGTTTGTGGCGGTTCCTGGCCGGGGCGGGGGTCTTTGGAGGGATGGGTTCGGTGTTTTTCCGGGGATTTTCGCCGACGCTTTACAATGGCGTGGCGCATGTTCCGTATTTGAAGGATCGGCTCGATCCGGCGCTCTACCCGGGCGACCTGCTGATTGCGGCGCACGAGAACTATTACAGCCTGCTGTGGGAGCTTGTGGTGGGACTCTCGTCGGTGCTGCCGTTGATGTCGTCGCTGTTCGTGTTCTATGTGATTCAGCAGTTGTTGTTTCACTCGGCGCTGGCGGCGTTGGCCTATCGGCTCGGGCGCAGCGTGCTGTTCACGCTGGTGTGCAATGTCTTCTTCATGATCTGGCTGAATCCGGGCCTGGGGGGGAGCAACTGGACGAGCCTGTCGGCGGCGCACAGTTCGTTCTCCTTTCCCTTCTTCGTGTTCGCGCTGGTGGCGCTCCT
>CAYTRP010000549.1:612-2465 GCA_964440195.1 uncultured Candidatus Sumerlaeota bacterium | reverse complement strand
ATGACCTTTTGCACGGCGGGGAGTTCGTTCGTCGTGGTCCGCGCGACGATCTCGTTCAGTTCCACGCGATTGGGGAAGCGCACCAGCAACTTGAAGAGGAAGCGATCCAACTGCGCCTCGGGGAGCGGGTACGTGCCTTCCATTTCCAGGGGGTTCTGCGTGGCGAGCACGAAGAATGGCTTGGCGAGGCTGTGGGTCACGCCCGCCGCCGTGATGCGCTTTTCCTGCATGGCCTCGAGCATGGCGGACTGGGTCTTGGGCGTCGCGCGGTTGATCTCGTCGGCAAGAACGAGGTTCGAGAAGAGCGGCCCGCGCACGAAGGTGAAGTCGCGCCGTCCCGTGTGGGGATCTTCCTGGACAATGTTCGTGCCGATGATGTCGGCCGGCATCAGGTCGGGGGTGAACTGGATGCGCGAGAACGGCAGGTCGAGGACCTCGCCCATGGTGCGCACGAGCATCGTCTTGCCCAGGCCGGGCACGCCCTCGAGCAGCACGTTGCCGCCGGCATAGAGGGCGATCAGGACCCCCTCTATGATCTCCTCCGCGCCGACCATCATCTTCTTCACGTCGGCCTTCACCTTCTCGAATTCCGAGCGGAACTCCGCGGCTTGTTGCTGGATGTCACTCATGATGTGGGCTCCTCGATGGCTCAGGGATTCGTGTCGCGTCATTCATCCATCTTCTGGCGTGCGCGCTTCTTGGCTTCCTTCAAGCCGCCGAACGAACCGCCCGGCGTCGAAGCCGGCGGCGCATCGGTGGGCGTAACGGTTTCCTTGCCCCGGCGCGGCGCCGCGGGGCCACCGGCCTTGGGCGCGTCAAAGACCGACTTGCCTTCCCGAGACCCGGCCGAACCCTCGTCAAGCCGCTTGCGGAACTCCTGCCGCACCTTGTCGTCCTCCTTCGCGCGCTCGCGATCCTCCTTAACCCGCTGCTTGGTGGCCAGCAACGTCCCCACACTTTTTTCCTCGCGGCCCTCGCGACTGGGAGCGAGTTTTTTCAAGCAGAAGACGGCATACGAGATCGAGGCGACGGCCCTTGCCAGCAACTCCGCCCAATCCACATAGACACGCCGGAGGAAGACATCGACGGGCACCAGTAGCAATCCCAAGAAGAGCAGGATGGGCCAAAGGGGCCTGGGCCGGCTTGTGGGAGGAAGGTCGTGGCGAAATGGATTGTATTGGGCAGTGACCACCTGGCCGCCGGACTCCCGCGCGATGCGCTCGATGAACTCATCATTGCTGCGACTGGCCTCGTACTCGGGCGAATACGAAAGGGCCGCGCCGCTGAAAACCGCCTCGGTCCCCTGCTCGCCCGTCGTCGCCATGCTGACCATGTACGTGCCGACCTTGGAGGCATCGAACGTTCCCTCGTAGCGCCCCGGTCCGATCTGCCGGACGCGCACCGTCTGTGGTTCAAGGCCCGGCGAGAGCACTGTCGTGTCGAACTCAAGGAAGTTTCGGAAGTTTCCCTCGGTATCGAGTGCATCAACCGTCACGATGCCCTTTCCACCGCGCAGCTCCGTCGTGACTTGCAGGTTCGAGCTGCTGACCTCGCGCAGGGACCAGCGCACCGCCTGGCTCCAGAACTTGCTGAAGCCCTCCCAATCCAGCCATTGCGACGCCCACTTGTTCTTGGCATCGGAGGTGAAGGCCACCGTCTTGCCCAGTCCGTAGCGCCAATGGGCGAGCAGGGGGTCGTCCTTGTCCGTGCGCAGCGCGATCGTTGCCAGCTCCTTGTCGGAGGTCACGACGTAGCCGCCCAACTGGGGCAGGGCGGAGAAGCCCGCCATGACTTCCGACGGCGCATCCGCCACGGGGAAGAAGGGCTCCTCGAAGATGAGCGAGCGGCGGACG
>CAYTRP010000549.1:0-602 GCA_964440195.1 uncultured Candidatus Sumerlaeota bacterium | reverse complement strand
AGCTCGAACGCGGTCTTGGGAAAATAGAAGTTCCCTCCCCCGATATAGGCCATGTCCTTCATGCGCTGGATGTCGGCCTCGTTGTGGGGCGCGATGGCAATGGTCGAGACGCTGATGCCGGAGTCGCGGATGCGCTCGAGGAGCGCGCGGCTCGCCGACTGGGGATCCGCATCGGAAATGACCACGATGTGCTTTGCCTGCGCCTTCACGGGCGCGAGCCCATCGAAGGCCATCTGCATCATCGAGTTGAAGTCCTTCATGTCCATGGGCGCGACGCCGTTGATCATCGCGACCATGCGGCGCTTGTCGCCGACCTGCTGAAGCCCCGGCTCCCACAACCAATGATCCCCCCATCCACCGAATCCGCCGGTCGTCGCGCCGGTTGCGCCCCCGCCCTGGGGGGGGCTGCCAAAGTACTGGATGCCAAACCAGTCCTGCTCGCTGAGCACGCGAAGCGCGGCCAGGGCGATCTCGCGCGCCCAGGCATTGCCGTCGGGGATCTCCACCGTGTGCAGGATAATCGCCAGCGCGCCGTTGGGCCGGACCTTCTTCTGCTTCACGTCCATCGACACGGGGAGCGCCAACTCGATGGGGGAATCCTG
>CAYTRP010000548.1:1497-2492 GCA_964440195.1 uncultured Candidatus Sumerlaeota bacterium | reverse complement strand
TATGCGGCAGGCGTCTCCTCGCGCGCCTTCGTGGGCCAGGAGGCCGTCGTGGGCGGATCGATGGACGCAGTCCATGCACTCCTGCGCGACTGGCTCGATGTTCCTTCTGCCTCGACGTTCACCGTGACCAAGTAACCCGGCGGAGGGGCCGCGATGGCGCTATCGCCCGCCGAGAAGACGATCCTTTCCAACCAGATGGATGTCCTGCGCTATGGTGACGCCACGGCGAAGGAGCTCATCTTCATTCTGGGCGCGGCAATGGAGGAGTCGATCAAGACCCTGCGGGAGATCCGGGGCATGGACATGCCGATGACCTCTCTGCATACCCAGATCGTCCTGATGCAAGTCTCTGGGACCTTGAGCGGCCTGATCGAGCGCTACACCGAGGTCATCACCGATGCGCAGGCGGCCATCATTCGCAACGAGTACGAAACCGTCGTGACTGCGCTGAAGCAAGAGGTTGCGCAGGCCCGGGCGGTGCCGGACGTCCTTCCGAAGATTCCGACAGAGCGCCTGAGGATCCTTGTCGAGCGACCGCTCGGTGGGCACAAGCTCGGGACTTGGATAAAGCAGAACATCGGCCACCTGGAGAAAGATCTTCGTCGCGAGCTTGGAACGGCCGCCGCGCGCGGGGAAAGCGCCCAGCAGGCCACGCAGCGCCTGAGGGACGCCTTTGGGTTGAGCCGCAAGGGGGCGACGGTGATCGCCCGAACCGCCCTGATCAACGCCGCGAATGAAGCCCGCGAGGAGGTCTACAAGCGGTTCGAGAAAAGCATTACGGGCTATGTATACCTAGCCACCCTCGATTCACGAACCTGCCCCGTCTGCATGCCCTGGGATGGGCTGACAACTGAGAAGCGCGATCAGCTTCCCCCATTGCCTCAACATCCGCAGTGCCGGTGCGTCGTGTCAGCAACTACCCGTTTCGACGATCCTTCTACACTCCGAAGACCTTCGGTCATCAAGGTGGAGAAGAAGGTCACGCGCCACCGGGA
>CAYTRP010000548.1:0-1466 GCA_964440195.1 uncultured Candidatus Sumerlaeota bacterium | reverse complement strand
CCTCAACGACGTTCAAACCCGTCGAAGTCCGCCGGGTTCCCGCCACGACCACTTACCGAGAGTTCTTTGAGTCCCAGCCCGAGAAATGGCAGCGAGAGGTCCTTGGCAAGACGCGCTTCCGAATGTGGAAGGAAGGGCAGATCACCTTGGACGACTTGAGCTCGACGAAGGACGCCCGTGTTCTCACCATCAAGGAGCTGAAGGCAAAGATCGCGGCCCGCGGTGGGTAGCCTGAAATCCAGCTTGATCGGGTTCCGAGCAATTCATGGCATCGGAGGCGGAGGGTGTTTGTGCGATGTCGCTCGGAAACATCACAGCGCTGCTGGACAAGGCCTTCGGGAACTCGATGATCCCGGGGATGCCCGTTGCCCGGGAAGTGCAGCATCGCGTCACCGTTCGCAACTATGACGTCGCAACCGGAATGGCGATGCGCAGCGAGACGGTGCACACGCGGCCGGCCATCATCATGCGTTACACGACGCGCGAGATCGCCGAGAGCGGCGGGCTCATCCAGCAGGGTGATCGCCTCGTTATGTTGCGCCCCGTGGCCAATGTTCCCGCGCCCGAGATTGACGATCGTATCATCATCGAGTCTGACACATTTGTGATTCTCGACATCATCGAGAAGCAGGTTGGTGATACGCCTCTCGTCTATCGCTGCCATTGCCGGGAGGGTGGGTGATCATGGCCGGCCTCGTCAAACTCACCTCGAATATTGACCGCGTCCTGGCGTCCTTCAAGGAAGCCCGTGAGGCTCGCGTCCGGGAGTTCTACGATCAGATCGTATACCCCGTTGCCTTACAGCTGATTCTGGACGCGCAGAGGATCTCTCCCGTGGACACCGGCCTTTACCGTTCGGCCCACGACCTCACGATCAACGAGACGTCCACCCTGCACGCGGGAAAGACAGCTCCGGAGATATTCGAGGCAGGGACGATGACGGATCAGCAGACGCAGATCGACCTTGCCATTTCCCGGCTCGATGGAGCCCGGGAATCATTCAAGGGAACCATCTCGATCTTCCTCACGAACAATCTTCAGTACGCTTGGGCCCTCGAGAACGGTCATTCCCGCAACGCACCTAACGGCATTTATGGCATCGTTCGCCAGCGCGCGATTGAGAACTTGAAGAAGGGAGGTCTCTCGGTCTGATGCGCGAAGCAATCCGCCAAGCCCTTGAGCAGTACTTCAGTGATTCCTGGAAGGTTTCGCCGGGTGGCGCTCCCCGAACCGCCATCGCCTGGATGAACACGACCCACGAACCTGTGGCGACGCTTCCCTGGGTGCGCTTCTCGATCATCGAAGCGGGTGCGGGCCGTGCCTTCATGGGGAAGGATGAAGAATGGGGGAGGCGGACGTTTGGGCGTGTGGTCGTCCAGGTCTTCGTGCCCGCCCGCTCGGGGCTGGGTGCGGCAAACGTGCTGGCGGGCCATGTCAGCGCGCTCTTCGACGAGCAGCGGGTCCTG
>CAYTRP010000547.1:0-2499 GCA_964440195.1 uncultured Candidatus Sumerlaeota bacterium | reverse complement strand
ATAGCCGGTGATCTTCCTTTGGGCTTCGACGGCACGGTCGAACTCGGCGGTCAGGACCACGGCCTGGCCGATATGGTCCACATTGTAGGCGACGTTAAAGCCCTCTTCCGCGGTCATCCCAAAGAGGGTCATGATCATCTCCACCACGTAGGCGTAGGAGTGTTCATCATCGTCGAACAGCACGACACTGTACAACGGGGAACGCTGTTCGGCGACGCTGGTCTGCTCTTCCACCTCGGGGAGGGGCAGTGTGGTGGGCATCCGAATCCTTCCAGAGGTGCGTCATTCTTCCAACCCGGGACGCAGGTTCGGGCGGAAAGGTGTCTTGCGAATCCAGAGCCGCGCGCATGCCCCATGGGAGCCCGCGTCAGCAGGGCAAAGCGTGGGAAATCCAGTCCCCGCAATGCAAGGCGAGAGTTATTCCCGGGGTCTTTCCCGGCGGATCACAAGAACTCAAGCTGGACGTTTTCGGAGGCCTTGCGGGGGCGCGGGGCACTCTCGCGACACCATGAGGCCATGAGAGTCCCCAGGAACCTTTCCTGCCAATCGATGGCCTCGCGATATCTTCCAAAGTCGCGCTCAATGGCATAGAAGTCCGCATGGTGGTGCTTGAGCCGCCCGTTGGAGCTGACCTGGGTGGGTGCCACAAGGTGTGCCATTTCATGGTAGACGATGTACTGAAGGTAGTACAGCGGGACCTTGGCGGAATCCAGGATCGGATGGATTCGAATCAGACGCTGGTGGCTGTGGCAGACACCCAGGGTGATGTTGCTCATGCGGCGGGGCCGCGTGATGGGTCTGCGGGCCCAGCAGATTTCGAAGCGCAACTTGCCGCCAAAGTACCGCTCGTTCAGGCGGTCCGCGATCGGGCGAAGATCGAAGATCTCGCCTTCCGACGTCAGCCCCGCCTGACGGTAGCTCCTGCGGCAGGCTGTCAGGCGAAGTGTGTTGAGGGAAACGAAGGCCCTGACGGCCTGCCGGTTTTCCTTGGTGGGCCGCACGATGAAGCCCGCGATTGCTTCTCTGACCCCCTTGGGGGCATCGAGGAACATCTGGTGCAGGCTGACCTTGATCTCGCCCCTTTTCGGGCCCCGGGCCGCGCTTAGCAGGTTGTGAAGGTTATTGTTCAGTCGAAGGGAAATGGGGCGTCCGGTTGAGCGCTGGAGGTAGCGCTGAAAGCCTTCGGGCGTCATGCTCACGGAGAACTGGCTCCTGTCTCACGGGGGTGTTCCCTTCTTCACAAAGGAAGAAGTGACACAGCAATCCACCCAGTGCAAGGCCGAACAGCCTGCTCGGAAAGACATTTACAATATTGATTTTAGCCAACTTGGAGACAAGCTTCCGCGTGGGGCGAGAAAAGGGGTAACGCCCTCTTTGATCGACTACAGACTTCTGGCGGACTTGATCAGGTAAACGTTGATCGATCCCGAGGCGATGCGGCTTCGAGAGGGATCCACGGAGTGCACCGAGCGGATAGCGGCGGCGAGTTCGCCCCCGCTATGCTGCCAATTGGCGGGTGTCGAATTCAGAATGGCTGCCACGCCGACAAACAATTCGTCCACCAGTCCCTCCTCCCCCGGAGGAATGAAGAAAACCCGGCGCGTGTTTTCCTCCAGAAGGTCCTCGCTGCGCGTGATGATTCCGACAAACAAGGCGTCGACGTTGCGAAAGGACTGGCTTGCAGACCTTCCATCCAGCCCCGAACCGGTCTCAAGCCGGTCGAAGCGAACGACTCCCACCGCGACGACGGGGAATTCATACTGGTTTGCCGCGTCATTGGCCACATCGGCCACTAAAACGGAACCGGTCCCCGGCTGGAATCGATAGCGCATGGCGGGATTGCTTGATGGCGGGATTCCAGCGGCAAAGGGGCCCACCAGACGGCCATTGCCCGGCCCGGCGCCGGCTTCTTCCGAGGCGCGGCCAATGGCAATCCCGTCAACGAAGATTGCCTCGCGAAGGACGCCCGGCTGCGATGGGGTTTCGCCGTAGCCAAGCCCCCAGCCGATGACCCCCGCGCTGATGTCCGCCCGTCGAATGGTCTCCAAGGTCCCCAGCCGGACAGGGGTGATGTCCCCGACGACAATTCCGCGAGCCATGCTGTTGCTTTGCTCCACGACGACCAGGCTGTTGCGGGCGCAGCCGGCGGAAAGCGTCGAGACGAGGACTACGATGAAGAGTCGGGCCAATTGCGCCGGGGTGAATCGCATGGGGTCGGGTTCCTCGGTGGACGTGACATGTTCCGCGGCAAGAGGGAATCGGCCCGGCGGACTGGCGCAACCGGTGAATGCACTGGATTGATGGCGAGTCCGTCATTCTTCGCGTGCATGGCGGTCGCTCGCCGTGCGGTGCTTGCCACGGGGTTTCAGGATCGACACATGGGTCTCGTGCCCATTTTCCCCCCCGGGGGGGGACGCGAGGCGGGGACAGCACCTCCCGCGTCACAGGCGGAGCGCGCCACGGGTGCCGCCTTTAATGGGTGCATCCCGCGGATCCGGC
>CAYTRP010000546.1:0-2502 GCA_964440195.1 uncultured Candidatus Sumerlaeota bacterium | reverse complement strand
CCCACCTTCGCCCGTGGGCGTTCCCGGTGCGTCCAAAGGTTTGTCGGGCGGGATCAGCGGCGTGGGGAAGTACACGGTGATCTCGTTGAGGTCGATGTCGACCTGCTTGCGCGGGAGCGCGCTGATGACAGTCCACGGTCCCGAGGGCGTTGGCCCGAACAGGATGCTCAAGTTGGTCTCGTCGAGTTCGCCCAACTCGCGGTTGAGGTACTTGAACCGGAGTGTCCCGTTTGGCCCCGGCAAGCCGTTGGGGCTGTTGAAGCGATCGGTCCATGCACCCCACGCCGCGCCCCCAGTCGGCGAGGCGCCGGTGAAGAAGTCGGGCGCGCGGAAGACGCGCAGAGTCGTGAAGCTGTTCGCGCCGCCGCGTGCGAAGTCGACGAGGGCGCGCGCGGTGCGATGGGACTTGGCCAACGGGTTGCCCGCATGGTTTGTGCGCACGACTGCCCCGGCGGCCGCGGCGGGCAGGTCGTTGGAGCCGTCGATCACATGGCCACCGCCGGAGTGGGGCCGCGCATCGAGTCCCGGCAGGGGAACCGTCGCCGCGACGGAGAACACGACGAGGTCGTCCACGCCGTCCTGGTGGAAATCGAGGATCTCGAGGCGGCCGCCGCTGTTGAGGTTTGAACCCTCGGGTCCGAACCAGGCGAAGACGAGGGGCTCGGGCGCTTCCAAGGTGAGGTTTTCGAGGTCGAGCACGGGAGGCGGAGGCTCCGGCTGCCCGTAGATGATGTAGGTCGCCCCCTCGGCCCATGCGTAGGCGATTTGGCTCGGCACGAGGGCTACCTCGATGGTGCCGTTCGCATCGGAGAGGAGCACGAGATCCTCGAGGCCATCGCCGTTGAAGTCCCCGAAACCCGCGCCGGTTCCGCCGATTCCCTCGTAGCCGCCTCCGGAGACTTCCCGAGGTTCGCGGATGAACATGTCGGGCGCGATGGATGGGCCAAAGCCGACAGGTGTCTCGCCGACCTCGACGATCAGCTCGGCGCCGGGCCGGCCGAGGATGAGCGCAACCCCACCCACTTCTCCCGAGTTCTCCGATTCGTAGGGCCTGCCCGAGCCGATCGCCAGATCATCGAAGCCGTCGCCATTGAAGTCGCCGTGGACCAGGATGCCATCGCCGACCCGGGCCAATTCACCGGCACCCACCGCCGCCAGGAGAATGCGCTCATCGGAGACGGCGGAGGCATCCCCGCCGTCGCCGGTCACATGCCACACATCCAGTTCAAGTTCCTGGCCGCGCAGGTCCGGCGAGCCACCAACGACATACACGGCCCCGGCAGCGTACAGGAATCCCGTCGTCGCATCCTGTCGCATCATGTCCGAATCCACGAGAACGGGATCGTCGATTCCATCGCCGTTGAAGTCCATCGACTCGCTGGTGGCGTGGACGCCGATGCTGTAGCCGAACTCGGAATGCTGGCGGCCGAGGAAGATGGTACCGTCCGGATTGCCCGTGGCCCCGACCTGGACAGTGCTGCCCAAGGTGAAATCCGTGCCGCCAAAGACGATGTGCGCCTTGGGGCGGTTGACATCGCCGTACATCGCGCCGAGCAGGAGGTCGGCGATGCCGTCGCCGTCAAAGTCGCCCACCGCCATCTGGTTGGGTTGTGTCAGGACGGCGAACGATTCCTCGCCCAGGATCGTGACCCCCGGGACTCCCAGCGTCAGGTCGACGAGCCCGCCGCCACCAAGCGATCGCCGCGCGGTTCCTGTGCCATTCGCGGTGCCCCTGGACCCAAACACGACATATGCCCCGCCGGCGCGAAGCGTCTCATTGCCGGCAATGAAGGGCGCCCCGAGCGCGAGGTCATCCACGCCGTCGGCATTGAAGTCCAACACCCGCATCGCCTCGCGATAGGTGAGCCCCGTGGAGGTGTCGCCCTCGCCGATTGCATCGCGATCCCCGAGGATCACGACATCGGGGGCGACCACGGGAATTCCATTGTAGGTGTCGCCGTTGACCGAGGTGGAGACGACGTCAATGACCGACGGGCTGGACCACAAGGACCCATCGACGATGACCCCTCCCGTGGTGACCCGCTGGAGTTCGGCGGTCTCGATGTCCGGTGTGTGGATGTAGCCGGCAAGGTTGCCCGCCGGCCCACCGAACAGCACGAGCGCCGCGCCCGCGTTCGGATCCCATGCATACCGGCGCCCGCCGTACGGCGTGCCGATCGCCAGGTCGTCATACCCGTCCCCGTTGAAGTCGCCCACGGCCAATCCGCCCGAGCCCAGTTGATCGCCCCCCAATCCCCCGAAGACGATGACGTCGGCGGGTCCCCAATCTGGATCATTGGCTTCGCCGGCGGAATCACGGAACCTCGGATCGTTTTGCTCGTTGCCAAAGAAGACGAAGACGGCCCCGGCGGGGGACGGCGCCACTCCGGAGGTTCCGCCATTCGCCGCCGATGCGGCCACGCCAAGGCCCGGCGGGCGCTGCATGCCCTTCACCACCACCGCGATGTCATCAATCCCGTCGCCATTGAGATCGAGCGCGGC
>CAYTRP010000545.1:0-2514 GCA_964440195.1 uncultured Candidatus Sumerlaeota bacterium | reverse complement strand
ATGAGCCCGTCGATGGTCTTGAACCGGTGGCCGGGCACGATCATCGACGGGCTCATCACCAACTTCCACCTGCCGCGCTCGACGCTGTTGTGTCTCGTCGCCGCGCTCATCGGGCGGGAGCGGTTGCTGACACTCTACGAGGAAGCGATCCGGGAGCGTTACCGCTTCTATAGTTATGGGGATGCGATGGCGATCCTGCCGGATTACCAAGAATGATGACGCAGAACATTCGAGATTGCCTCCCTTCCCAAAGCCTCCGAGTATCGGCTGAACTTTGGCTCGTGCTTGGTCTGACAGCAGATCAATCGAGTGAAAAGGGACAGGAATGGCACTTCCCAAGTTTCAATCCGTCATGTTACCCACACTTCAGGTTCTCAGCGATGGCCGGTCCTGGCCAACTGCCGAGTTGAACAAGGCACTTGCTGACCACTTCAAACTCACCGATGATGACATAAAGCAAAAGATGACCAGCGGTCAGACATTGTTCTACAATCGCGCCGCTTGGGCGAAGTTGCATCTCAAGAAGGCGGGACTGATTGAGTATCCGGAGCGGAGCGTCACTCGGATCACAGACCTTGGCCAAAAACTACTCAAGTCCAAGCCACAGGATCTCAAGCTCAAGGACCTCGCCAAGTTCCCGCTCTATTCGGAGTGGCGAAAGCAGAGGAACGAGGATGAGAATGTCGGCGGAGGCTTGGCAGAAGACTCTGAAGAAAAGGGGACGACTCCGGCTGAGCAGCTTTCCCATGCTTTCAATCAGATTCAGAATGCCTTGGCGGGTGAGATTGTGGACAGAATTCACGCCGTCTCGCCCTCGTTCTTCGAGAAGCTGGTCTTGGATGTCCTGATTGCGATGGGATATGGTGGGTCGTTCAACGACGCGCAGGAACATGTGGGTCGAAGTGGGGATGGAGGGATTGATGGAATCATCCGTGAAGATCGCCTGGGACTGGACATGATCTTTATCCAGGCCAAGAGATGGGAGAAGACTGTCGGGCGCCCTGAAATTCAGCAGTTCGTGGGGGCGCTCCACGAAAGGAGGGCGCGAAAGGGTGTCTTCATCACAACCTCCACCTTTTCGCGCGACGCCAGAGATTACGTGGTTGGCCTCGACCTAAGGGTCAGCTTGATCGACGGTCGTACGTTGGCGAGCCTGATGATCGAGCACGACGTCGGTGTATCCCTTGAAAGGGTGCTGAGTCTGAAACGTTTGGATAGCGATTACTTCGAGGAGGAGTAAGGTCGGGGACGTCGCTGGGTAAAGCTCCAAGCACACGAATGCGCACTTGCCATTGACTTGCGGGCCGGATTGTCGCACCCAAGGGTCAGCTCCTGCGACGTTGGTCACGGATGACCGTTTTCTGAGCCAATGTGCCCACATCGGGAGTCTTCAAAGTCGGCGGATTGATGTCCCTCCCCGTGGGGGAAACCTGAGGCAGACTGGCGGACACCCACCTAACCGTGAGGTTCAAAAACACTTCCGGACGGCGAAGCGGGAACTTTTCGGCCCCGGTGGGATCAACTCCCACCGGGGCCGCCCTCTATGTCGGGACGTTCTCAAAGTCGCAATCTCCGCGTTGCTGCTTGGCGGCGAGTCGCTTTCGCTTGTGCTCGGCCAGCGCCCCCCTGACTGATCAACGCGTTTGAATAAACCGCCTCGTGCGGCGGTATCCAGTTCGTCGACGAGCAGGCGCGGGCCGCTTCACGCGGTGAGCGCCGGGAAGAGGGGATGACCCGCATGGCCTACAGACCTTCCGACAAGGATCCCGCGGCGAGCATTTTCGACATGTCGAGCAACCCGGTTCCGACGCGCCGCATCCTTGGTTCAGTGCTCGCGGGCGCGGTGGTGCTCGTCGCGGTCGTGGGGGCGCTGACGAGTTTCTTCACGGTTCAACCCGAGCAGCGTGGCGTGGTGTCGCGCTTCGGGGCGCTGCATTCGATCGCCGAGCCGGGCCTCAACTTCAAGCTGCCCTTTGGGATCGACCGCGTGGCCATCGTGGCGACGGAGCAGATCCTCAAGCAGGAGTTTGGCTTTCGGACCGAGCGCATCGGCCAATCGACACAGTATTCCTCACAGGATTTCAGCCATGAATCGTTGATGCTGACGGGCGACCTGAACATCATCAACGTCGAATGGGTGGTCCAGTACCGGATCAGCGATCCGGAGAAGTACCTGTTCCGGGGTCCCCGGAGCCCGGAGGAAACCCTGCGTGACGCGAGCGAGGCGGTCATGCGGCGCATCATCGGGAACCGGCTGGGGAGCAACGCGCTGACGGTCGGGCGCGTGTCCATCGCCAGCGCGGCGCAGGAGGAGATCCAGCAGATCATGAACTCGTACAACTCGGGGATCACGGTGCTGCGGGTCGAGATGCAGGACGTGACGCCGCCACGCGAAGTGCAGGCCTCCTTCAACGAGGTCAACCAGGCGCGCCAGGAACGCGAGCGTCTCATCAATGATGCGGAACGCCAACGCAATGAGGTCATCCCGCGGGCACAGGGCCAGGCCCGCCAGAT
>CAYTRP010000544.1:0-2516 GCA_964440195.1 uncultured Candidatus Sumerlaeota bacterium | reverse complement strand
CAGGCCCGCACCTTTCTTTTCTTGGGGGAGGCTGCCAGCACCTCGATGATCTCCGGCTCCTCGCCAACCATGAGGTATGCAATGTCGCTCAGGAGGTGCGAGGCGAGGCGCAAGTGCTCCGCCTCGGCCTTCTGGTCCTTCATGTCGATCTTGATAGAGAACTTCATTGTGCTCTCCTTCCGTGGGATTTGTGGGCGTTCGGCCTTCAAAGCTCGCTCAGAATCCTCCCCCTGGCGATATTCGCCAATCTTGTCACCCACGCCTCCAACAGCCCCGGAACCTCCTCCCGTGGGACACGCTTGAGCGTCTCCTCCATGTCGTGTTTGTTTTCCGGGTCCACGACCATGCAGGTCCCGGGAACAATATCCGCCCTTGTCGGGCGACCGTTGTTGTCGAAGCTGATTAGCCAGCGGCACCCGAGAAAGGCCGTGCGCATGGCTTGGCCCTCGGTGTCTTCGTGTCACCCCATCAATTCCTCCTCCATGCGGTTGAAGGCGTTGATGTAGGCCAGCTTGAAGGCCAGCGCCCTCTTGCCCGTGAACCCCATTGCCAGGAGCGTGAAGCCGTCCCGCGTCAGGGAGTAGGCAGGATGCGCGACCGTGGCGCCGTCGCCGACTGTGACATTTTGGACCATCAATCCAAAATTGGATTGATGGTCCGGCGGCAACTTGAAAAGCAGGTCGCGAATCTGTCGCAGCACATGGCTATGCTGTTTCCCGAAAACCCGGGCCACTTCGAGGCTCGTGGTGACGGGCGTCCCGTTTTCTATTTCGACAACGGGGCAGGTGCGGGGTGGTGGCTTGGCGAGTTGGGTGTTCATGTCCGGCTCCTTCGTGGTGGGGTGTCAGCCCGGCCTTGGCGGCCAGTTGATGGGCGGACTGTGGTGATATTTCCGGGGTGGGGGCAACGGAAAAGTCGGCATGTGCCAATAATAATTCCGGTAGCGTCGAGGCGTCCAAATACTGTCACATGACGACCGGACGGAGGTCTCGTGGATGTCGTCGCAAAGCCCAAAAAGTGACAAGGTGATGATTGCCGAAGTCATGCAGATGATGGGGGTCGCCAGATCGACGGCCATGTACCGACTTGAAGAGGCGGGAATTCGGAAATTCTTGGGTCGCCACCCAGAAACGAAGCGCCCTGTCGTCTTCTACCCTCGCGCGGCCGTGGAAGCCCTTATTGCCAAGGGCATTCGCCCGCCTGGACGCCCGAAGAAAGACTGAGCCAAGGCCCCGGCGGAAAATGCCGGTTGACCCTGTGGTTGGGCGGACCCCCCACTCTCCGCACGATAAATCGGCTCCATAGCCAGCAGCAGGAATAACGACGTCAGGAAGGTCCTCGGATGAGCGAGCAGGGGCCGCCTTCAGGAAATCCCGCGAGAGAACCCGGGCCCTTCCGGCCGAGCGACACGTTGCTTGTTTGGATGCACTTGATCGAAACCATGGCCCCCGCGTTCAGGATAGCCGCATGCGCGCTTCCCATCTGGTTCAGCCAGTACCCGATACAGGCTCTTGCGGGACAGGAGACCATTGTCAAAATCCTTGCGGGCCTCTCGTTCGGCGAGTCTCCCATGGAGACGTATGCGAGATGGGCATTCTTCTCGCTCGGATTCATCATCGCGGCCAGCTTGGCAGGCTGGCGCTCCCTGAATCAGCGCAAAGAGATTCTGCGTCTCAGGGAAGACCTTTCAAGGAGCCAGAATGACCTTCTGGCTCAAGATTCCATGGAGGAAACCGGCACATGATAGTACAGGACTTTATCGCTCTCATATTCGTCATATCCGCCCCTTTCGTGTTGTGGTATATTCTCTTTTTTTATTTCCCCCGCATGTTCAGGGAATGGGGGCGCCGGCGGCTTTGGAATATCAGGGACGGCATATTTAATGACGGCCTTCATGGCAGGGTGCCAAGGCGAAAAGCCATGGAAATCATCAATCGTTGCGAGTCCATCATAGGTTTTTCGGAGCACATTGGCATTGGTCAATTCGCCCTCATCGCGCTCTTTGCAAAGGACGTTGACCAACCGGACCAGATGGACCCGGAAGAAAAGGAAGATGCCAAGACCCGGCGCCTCCTCGACCGGGCGAATCGCGACATCGGGGTTTCGATCATGCTGATCATGATCCCCGGCTCGGCTCTGGGGTTCGCCGCTAGTATATTGATAAGTCCAGTTATTGCAGTCGCCTTCACCATTAGTGTCATCACGAGGGCTATCCGGCGTTACCGCGAGCAAAGGGCGGACGGCCCCAGGCGTATCCTCGTCTTCCAAAAGACGTCTTTTGATTGCAAGCATGGAAACAAAGACAAGCGGTGGAGGCTTGAGGATGAACATCATATAGACAAGCCTTTTGCGGCAGTGGATCTGTTTCCGTTTATACCCATGGACAATTTGGACAATATGGAAAGAAGGGTTGTCCAATACAAGGAGAGGGAGATGGCGCTCTCGTCAGGCGACAAGTCCCGCATAGTAATATAAACGTTTCCCCGTTGCGGTGGAGACCCGGATCAAGCACCCAT
>CAYTRP010000543.1:0-2517 GCA_964440195.1 uncultured Candidatus Sumerlaeota bacterium | reverse complement strand
GGGATGCGTGCCCTTGTCAGGGCCCGGACATCGACGTTGTCGTATCCGATGCCGTGCCGGATGACCAGGCGGCATCGTTCCCAGGATTCGACGACGCGCGGGGTGATGCGGGCCATGTTGACGATCACAATGTCGGCCTCGCGCGTCGCCCGGATCAGGTCGTCTTCGGTTTCATGCTTCAGTTGATGGGTCTGGAATCCGAGTCCGGCGCTGGCGAATTCCTGCGCTTCCCAGTCGAGGTTGTCCTCGATAAAGTCCGTAACGACAATGCCAAGAGCCGCGGTGGGCGAACCCGGGGAGCTAGCGGTACGACCAGGGCCTTGGGTGATGGCGGGAGAAGTTGGGCTCAAGGTCCGGCTCCTGTTTCATTTGGGAAATTGCTATTTCAGATCGTCGAAGCGGTGCAATCGGAAACCACGAACGTCTAAGGAGCGGCTAAAATATCGACGGTTTGACCCGAATCGGCCGATTGGTGGAGCGCCGCGAGTATGGCGGTGGCCTTCCATCCATCCATCGCCGAGACGTGGGGCTGGAAGTCCTCTTCGACCGCCTGCACAAAGCTCGACACGCAGGATGGGAATGCCCCCACCCACTGGCCAAATATCGGGTAGTTGAGGAAGGACCGCGGCCATGTGAGCCCCTCGTGGGTGCTCATCTCAATGGCTTCCGCCTTTCGATCGACGTGGATCTGCCCCTTCTCGCCGATGATTTCCATGAAGGAGTCGGGAGAGGCGGGATGGCCTTCGGGAAGAACCCAGCAGGATTCAAACGTGGCGATGGCGCCGCTGGCATAGCGGACCTGCCCGTGGAGCGCGTCCCACGTGTCCCAGCCGAGTTGGTCGCGCAGGACACGCTTCACTCCCTGGCAATGGACACGCACGGGATTGTCGTCGCCCGCCCACCAATTCACCAGGTCGATGTCATGGGAGGATTGGAACCAAAGGGGTGAACTCTCGCGCGCCCAGGCCGGGAGCATCCTGGTGGGCACGGTGATGGGGTTGTTCTTTCGCGCGTAAAAGCTGATCGGCTTGCCGATGGTCCCGGCGGCAATCTTGTCCTTGGTGGCATGGTAGGGTGCGAGCCAGCGATGGTTGTAGGACACCTGCAGCTTGCAGCGGGTCTGGCGAAGGCGCTGGACGATTTGCCGTGCCTCGGATTCGCTTGTGGTCATGGGTTTCTCGACGTAGACGTGGATGCCCTTGTCGAGAGCCGCCATGACGGGATCGAAGTGTGCCCAGTCCGGCGTGGCGATGAACAGCACATCAAGCTGCTCCCTTTCAAGCATGTCCGCCCATTCGGCGTGAGTCCGCTCCACTCCGAATTCGGCGCGCGCGACTTCGAGTGCCTGCTCCCCGCGATCGGCAACGCTGCGCAGGCGAACCGTCCGGAGTCGCCGCAGTGTATTGGCAACGGCGCGACCCATGATGCCGAATCCAATGATGCCCGCTTGCAGTGTCACTTGGATGACTCCCTTCCTTGGCGGGGTGTCGTGCCTCCCTCGATGTCCTCGACCAGGGTCGCTGGCCGGGCAAAGGCGGCCGTCCTGCCGGATTCATAGGCCGCGAAGACGGCGGCCACGGCCTTGAAGCCATCGACGGCGTCCGCTCCCAGATTTGCGCCCTCGTGGATGGACCGACAAAACTCGTCGAGGTGCTCTGTATAGGATTCGAGGCGGACGGGATCGAGGAATCCCTTGGACTGCCAGTCGATGGGTTGTTGGCGTGCAACTTCCTGAAAGGGTTTGCCCGCCTCGGAGATCCTGAGAGGCCCGTAGGCATCAAGGTCGATCAGCCCCTCGGCGCAGACGATCCTGAACCCGAATTGCGTGCCGGCGAATCCGGGACGGGGCGGTTCAAAGCTGCAGACGAGGTTCGCGCGGCATCCGGCCGACAGGTGCAGCAGCAGATCGGATGAGGCTTCCACCTCATATCCGGCCGTGTAGTTTCCGCACAGGGCTCCAACCAGGTCGATCTCCTGATTGGAGAACCAGCGCACGGCGTCGAGAAGATGGATGCCGTGACCGAGCAGGACGCCAATGTTGCCGCTCTTGTTTTGCCAGGCGGGAAGGGACGACGTTCCCGCCGGGACGACATGCCATCCCTGGATGTGCCGAATGGGGCCAAGGGCCTCCCCCTGGAGAATCTCCTTGGCGAGCTTGTTGCACAGGCGCTTGCGCTGCGTGAAGGCAACGCTGGTTCTCACTCCCTGCTCCATGGCCGCCTCGATGATATGAAGACATTCCTCGACCGATGCCGCCATGGGCTTTTCGATCATGACGTGTTTGCCCGCCTGAATCGCGAGGAGGGCCTGGCGCGCGTGCCATTCGTGGGGAGTGGCAATGACAACGGCATCGATGGAGGGTTGCGAGACGAGATCCTCCCAACGTTCCCAACACTTGACGCCATAGTCGCGGGAAAGGGCGGCTGCGCGAGTTCCACCGGCGACACCGTGCAGCTCGGCGCCATCGAGGTAACGGGTGATAACCTCGGCATAGGTGCGGCCCATGAAGCCGCTTCC
>CAYTRP010000542.1:0-2520 GCA_964440195.1 uncultured Candidatus Sumerlaeota bacterium | reverse complement strand
AACACGGTGGACATTGGGGCGGTGGAGTTGCAGGCGGGCGAGACTTGCCAGCCGGTCATCGTGGTGCTGAACGCGAACGATTCGGGCCCGGGTTCGCTGCGCCAGGCGGTGCTGGACGTGTGCGACGGTGGGACCATCACCTTTGATCCCACGGTGTTCCCCGCCGTCGGCGCGCCGCCCATCGGCCTGTTCACCCAGATCACCATCGACAAGGACGTGACGATCGCGGGCCTCGCGCCGGATCGCGTGGTGGTCCAGAAGGAAGCCTTCTTCCTGATGCGACTGTTCCAGGTCGAACCGGACAGGACGGTGGTCTTCGCCGACATGACATTGCGCGGCGGCTTGGAAGCGCAGGGAGCGCTGGTGCGCAACTTTGGCGGCGTCGCCTTCGAAGGGTGCCATTTGTTGAACAGTGCGGCAGCGGGCAACGGCGGCGCGGTTTACGCCACGCGCCTCGCGCCATACGACGATCCGGGGGTGACGTCCGTGCGGCTGACGGATTGTCTCGTGGAAGGCAACTTCTACGATCTCGCCACGCCGGGAGAATGGGCGCCGGTCATCGGCTTTGCCACGCCCAACACCGAATTGAACATGGTGTTCGAGGGGACCGTGTTCCGCGACAACCGCTATGACAGCGCCAGCGGCGGGGTGGGACATGGCGCGATCATTTCGACGTTCACTGTCCCCGGCGGCTATACGGCCGACGATATTCCGCCGGCTTACATCCGGCTGACGGACGTGACGATGGAGGACAACCTCTCGGTCGGTGGCGGAACGATCCTGGTGCAACACCCCCGGCTCGGGCAGTTGTTGATGGAGAACACGGAAATCGCCGGGAACGACATTCCCACGACCGAAAGCCAACTGCGCGTGGCGACAACCGCCGAAGCGGGCGTGGTCATCATCCGGAACAGCCGGATCGACAACACCAGCGGGCGGGGTGTCTTGACCAACGGCGTGGACCTGTTGGTTGAAAACAGCGTGATCGAAAACCACGAGTCGACGGATATCAACATCATTGGCGGTGGCGGGGTACTCTTCGTACAGGGCAGCTTCGACGTGCACCTCGAAATCGTGAATTCGATCATCCGGAACAACACAAGCAACGACCAGGGTGGCGGTTTGTCCATTGCCGGTTCGCTGCTCATTCCCGCCTCGGCGCCTTCGCGCATCGTCAACAGCTCCATCGTCAACAACACGACGCGCCATTGGGAAGGGGGCGGCATTCAGACGAACCAAATGGACCTGGAAATTGTCCAGAGCACCATCGCAGGCAATCGTGTCGAGCCCTCCAGCGGAAGTCTTTTCTCCAGTGCCGGCATCAAGGGGGTCAGTGCCAACGTGTTCCTGCGGCAATCGACGGTTGCGCAAAACGTGATCGACACCGGCACGACCACCGGAGTCACGGGAGGTGTCGGCGTTGATTTGTCGGCGACATCGGTCCTTGATATTGGCAATACGATCATCGCGGACAACACGCGGGTTGGGGTCGCCAACACGCATGAGATATTCTCCACGAACCTGAATTCCGTGGGCGGCAACCTGGTTGGCGCGGCGCTTCCGGGTGTCGTGGCGCAGTTGGACCCCGTGACCGACCAGCATGGCACACCGGCGTCGCCCCTCGATCCGCAATTGTTCCCGTTGGGCGATCATGGCGGGCCGTTCCCGACGGCGCCGCCGATGTTCGCCAGCCCCGCCGTCGACAACGGCATCGACCAGACGGCCATCGACCTCGGCCTCGCCTTTGACCAACGCGGCCCCGGCTTCGAGCGCTTCTTTGGAACGGTGGATGTTGGAGCCGCCGAGATGCAGGAGCCCGATCCCGTCGAGGTCGATGGCCCCCTCACAAGCCCCTTCGTCGCCGACGGCGACACGACGGATCGTTGCCCCCTTGAGATCGAGGTACGCTTCACGCGCGCCATCAATCCCGCCACCTTCTCGTTCGACGACATCCTGCTGACGAACGCCGACGCCTTTGGCATTCGCCAACTCGACCCCGTCACCTACTACGTCATCATCCGTCCCATCGTCATCGGGGCACCCGTGACGGTGCAGGTCGATGGCGAGGTGGTCGACCTCTTCGCCAACATCTATCCGGTCCAGACCATCGTCTTCACCCTGACCCAGGACCCGCTTCCCACGGACATCTTCGTCGCCGACGGCGACGTCTATGGGGATTTCGGGCTGATCTACGCCATGAACATGGCGAACTGCCAGGACGACGAGACGACGATCCGGCTGGACTATGGTGGCACCTACATTCTGGACCGCCAGGAAGTCGAGGCGCCCGAGACACCGGACCCCTCCAACGCCGGAAACACCGGCCTCCCGGCCGTCTTCACACCCATCATCGTCGAAGGCGACGGCTCCACCATCGACCGCGACACGGCGCTGATCTCGTGTCGCTGTTGGGGGCAATTACGACGGCTGCGTGGTGAAGTTCCTGCGCTTCGCGAGGTCACCGAGCCGAAAGCCCTGCGAGCGCTCGCGGCCATGGGTGGCGCAGCGCGACGAGCGCGT
>CAYTRP010000541.1:0-2529 GCA_964440195.1 uncultured Candidatus Sumerlaeota bacterium | reverse complement strand
CATCCTCGCTGTCATGGAAGAGTTCGACGCCACCTGTCGCGGGCGAGGCGAGGCAGCGGCCCTATCCACACTCACCGAAAGCGCCGCAGCCGACCTCGACACCATCGCCGAGGACGCCAGCACGTTCAACCACGACGCTGCGGGCCGGCTCGTCCTCGCCACCGGACTCGATCCCGTCCGCGAGGCGCTGATCGACAAGATCACACCCGCGAACGCTCGCCAACACGCCGAGGCCTGGCGCCTCACCGCCATCCACACTCCCGGTCCGGTGGCCGCAGGGGCATACGCCCTGGCGGCGTTCGCCAACTGGCGTGCCGGCGACGGCGCACAAGCATCCGTTGCCGTGCAGCAAGCCCTACGATGCGGCCCCCACGACAAACTCGCCCGACTCACCGAGGTCGCCGTCACCCAGGGCATCGACCCAGCGGCATGGGGCGGGCTCAGCCGCGACTGACATAGGGCCGCGGTCGCATCGACGTTCTTACGACGTGTTCTCGAGCGGATCGTGGGGTATTCCGTTGGCGTCCTCCAATCCCACACGGCCCCGGCGAAGCCAGACCTGTACGGATCGCCACTGCGGGTGAAACGCCGAGGCTAGGCTGGTGAGGTGCACGAAGTCCCACAGGCCCACGGCGGGGAAGACTTGCGCTTCCGGCGATCTTCTCGGACGGCATCTGAGGGGCCTTGACGTGACTGAGTACAGGTCACGGAATTCCTCTTCCGTCCGTTACGGCGGCAAGGACTCAGATGTCCTGCGATCGGTACTGCACAGTCTTTATAAGAGTCGGTGCTATTGGTGCGGGCGGCTGAAGGACTTCGCTGATATCGAAGCCGACCACATCATTCCGAAGACACTGAAGGGACCGGCGCTCGAACAGACGCTGAAGCAGTTCGGGCTCCCACCGGGCTTCGACCTCAACGATGTGGCAAATCTGGCGCCGATCTGCGGGCACTGCAACGGCCCCGCGGGCAAGGGTAGCCAGAACCTAACCGACCTCCCCGTCGTCGCAACGCACCTCAGAAAAGCGCAGCGCCATAGGCCGGATGCCCTGCGTCGCGTGCGCGAGTTCGCCAACCGTCGGGAGCTCGCGGCGGCTTTCGTCACCTTGAACGCTGCGGACCTTGAAGACGAGGAGACCCGTGACTTCTTCAAGGAGTACATGCCGTCGATCGTCCGCAAGCTCGCCGCCACAGGCGACCACCTTGTCGACTTCGCCCTCTACCGGATTGCAGAGATCGAGGTGGGCGGCGGTGAACTGCTCGAAGCCGCAATCGAGCTTGAACACTCCTCAAAGCGTGCGGTTCAGCTACTTGAGACGCTCGGTGGTCTTCCTGTCCAAGCCGTCGTAGGGGCGCCCATTGCCGACCTCTGGGGGCAGATCCGCGATCGCGTTCAGTCGGCGCTCGAGGACACAGACGATGAGGAGGTGTGGGGTCCCACGAACGCGGGACCGCCCGTCGCGCACTACTTCCGCGTCGATGTCACCGCGGTCGAGTGGCTTCGCTCTGAAGGACGGTTCGAGTTCACGTTCTTGGGAGAGTTCGAGTCGCATCTTGCGGCGTCTCTCGTCCGCGACAACCCCTACGGTTGGGAGACCGGCGTCATCGACGTTCAGGGCGATGCGGCCGTCGAGGGCACGTTCTCGTTCATCGTCACGTGGGAGGCGGATGGGACTGGTGAGTTGCCCTATTCCGACGAAGCGACGATCGAGTCTTGGAAGCAGGAGGTCTGGACGACCGAATCTGGCTAGTGCCGGGGAGAACCGCCGAGCGTCACCGATCCTAAGATCGCGTCACCGATGTCTTGGCACGCCAACTGTCACCCATCTTCTGAGACCTCGCATGCGTAGTACCAGTCACAGAGAACGCTCTGCCGCGTCGAACCATCGGTCGTAGTCGATCACCAGAGGCTCGTGGTCGGCTTCCCTCACGCCACGTTCGCTCACGCCAAGCAGCCTCACCACATCGGTGGCTTCGGTCACGACGTGCGCATTCCCATTCCTGATGAGCTGGTGCGGTCCAGCACTCGCCGCGCTGGTGACCGGACCGGGCACGGCGCCGACTTGGCGGCCGGCCGACTGTGTTTGATAGGCCACGTAGAGCGCATTCGACCGATGAGCGGCTTCGACAACAACCGTCGCACTGGACAGCGCAGCCAAGATCCACCCTTGGCGATGAAGCCTTCCCTCGATGGAAGCGCACCCGGTGGGTGCTCGGTCACCAGCAAGCCCGCGGCTCTCGATCTGCTTCAGGAGCTCGGTGTGCGCGACTGGATAGGCCCGATCCACGCCGCTCGCCAGCACCGCTACGGTGTCGCAGCCGGCCGCCAGGGCCGCTCGGTGGGCCGCCGATTCGATGCCGAAGGAACCTCCCGCGACGGGAGTTTCGGCAAGATCGTCTTTCGCCCCGTCGACCGCGCGGCAGATCTGGCAACGCCGCTCCGGAGAGAACAACGAGGCCAGCGCCTCGCCCGGCGTTTCCGCCTGAAGGTTCAGCGCGAACATCCTTCCCCAGGCCGCCACCTGCGCC
>CAYTRP010000540.1:0-2534 GCA_964440195.1 uncultured Candidatus Sumerlaeota bacterium | reverse complement strand
CGTGGGGCAACGGTGCTTGACGTCGCCCCACGCGACCACCGCCATCAGAACCGAATGATCTCCGGCCTCAGGGGTTTGGCGCCGCCAGCAAAACAGACGCGCGAACGGACTCGCCCGCCGGCTCGTAGATCCCCGTCGCCACCCCCTGGCCCAGGGACCCGATCACGTCCGCGAATGCCCGCCCCAGCACCTGCGACTCCTGCCCCCCCTGCGTCAGCGCCACGATCACCGGCAGCGCCCGGCGGAAAACATCCGCGAACGCCACGAAGTCCATCGTCCCCAGCGAATGCACCGCTTCGGGCATCGCGTGCCCTGCCCGCGCCGTCTCGACCATCCCGCCCGCACCCGTCCCGTCCCGCGAGCGGTCCACCAACCCCTTCATCGCCGCCAGCGAACTCGCCACATAGAGCACCTTGTCCGTCAGCACCAGGTTCAGCGACGGCGGATCGGACGGCTGGATCGGGAAGATCATCAGCGGGGCCGAGAGGATCGTCACTCCCCGGTACTCCTCCTCCGCAAACGTCAGCCCGTTCCCCGTCCGACGATACGACTCGGCGTCCTTTTTCAGCGCCGCCTCGTGATGCACCCGAAAGGCCGCGAGCAGCTCCTTCGCCTTCTCCGGGTTTTTCACCTCCCACGCTCCCGTGAAACCGACGGAAAAATCGAACATCCCCCGCACCCCCAGCGAGTTCAGCGCAAACACCGCTTCCTCGCCCAGCGCGTCCAGCATCTCCGCCGTCCCCAAGCCCGTGTACCGCTCAAGAACCGTCGCGACCAAACGCCCACGCGAGGAACCATTTCCGGCGGAGGCTTCCGTCAACAGGCTGGCAGCCCCGAAGTAGGCCAGCAAGAACACGTGCGGCGTTTCCGACACCGTCACCCAGTGGTCAAGGTCCCGCAGTCCCTCTCCAGCCGGCTGGCGCAGGGCACCCTCCGGCAGTGCCGGCACGGAGCGCATCGCCAGATCGATGCGGCCGGGCTGAAAGCGGATGTAGCCCGCCGAGATCTTTTCCTTCTGTCCCACCTTTTCATCGCGCCCCGGCTGCGCGAAGAAGCGCGCCTGCGCCCCCTCCAACGGAGCACCCTCGAACGCCAACTGAACGCGTGGCGCGCGCCAATCCGCCATGCGGTCGTGCATCATGCGGCTCGGCTCGTTGGTCACTGTGATGAACGTGTTCGCCGCGCGCACCAACAGCCCCTCCGGGCCGAAGTTTGCCTCCAGCACCTCCCCCAGTGCCCGGGCAAGCTCGGGCGTGGCCATCTCCAATTCCATCACGAAGGGCATCTCGATCCCGGCCTCATCGCCCGCATCGAACAGGACCAGCCGCGCCGACTTCGTGTTCTCGCCGAACAATCCGTCCACCGTCGGCTCCGTCCCCGTTCGTTCCGTCACCCGGGCAATGCCGACCTTCAATGTCGCCAGACTCTCGTCATCGGCCACCATTGGCAGGGCAAAGACCCCCTCGATGGCCTTGCGCAGCGCCGTTCCCCTCAACGCATTCCAGGCACCCGGGACGTCCGTCACATGAAGCGTGATCGACGGGGAATCCGTCCCCTTCGGCTGGGGGGGCGCCGCCGGCGTCTGCTCCGCCCCCACCTCCTCTTGCGCCCGGAGCCCCGTCCCCCAACCCGCCAGCGCCATCAGCATCACGAGCACCATCAGGCGCCCAATCAGAGAGAACATTCAAAGCTCCTTGCGCATTGCCAGTCAGGTTTGGGGATCAGCCGACCCCGGGACGCCGCTCTCGTTGACTCAGCCCGCCCCGCGTGGTGTCTGGCAAGGACTTTGCCCAATGGCTTCCTCATGCGGCGTACCCTCTCCATCCTCGGATCCACCGGCAGCATCGGCACCCAGGCCCTTGATGTCGTGCGACATCACCGCGATCTTCTTCAGGTCGTCGCCCTCTCCGCCGGTTCGCGCGCCGAACTCCTTTTGGCGCAGGCCCGCGAATTCCGCCCGCGCGTGGTGCATCTGTCTGACGCAGCCGCCGCCGCCCGCATCGCCCCCGCCCTGCGCGACCTCGGCATCGAGATCCTTGCCGGCCCGGAATCCCTCACCCCCCTCGCCACCAAAATCGAGGCCGACATGCTCGTCGTCGCCACTGTTGGCTGGACGGGTGTCGAGCCCACCCTGGCGGCCCTTGCCGCCGGACGCGATGTCGCCCTTGCCAACAAGGAAGTCCTTGTCTGCGCCGGCCAACTCGTCATGCAAACCGCCCGCGCCCACAACGCCCAGGTCTGGCCGCTGGACAGCGAGCACAACGCCATCGCGCAGTGCCTCGCCGCCGGCCCCGCGGGCCCCCGAGCCCCCCTGCGCCGCCTCATCCTCACGTGCAGCGGCGGTCCCTTTCGCAATGCCACCCGCGAGCAGATCGACGCCGCCACCGCCGCCAGCACCCTCGACCATCCCACCTGGAACATGGGGCGCAAGATCACCGTCGACAGCGCCACCCTCATGAACAAGGGGTTCGAGGTCATCGAGGCCCATCACCTCTTTGCCGTCGATCTTGACCTGATCGAAGTAATCATCCACC
>CAYTRP010000539.1:0-2542 GCA_964440195.1 uncultured Candidatus Sumerlaeota bacterium | reverse complement strand
GGCTGTGGGAGCCCTTCTTCGCGTGGTTGCACGCCACGAACCCCCAGCTCGTGGAGTTGGAGACCACCTATGCCCGCATTCTCACTTATGGCACCCCCTTCCTCCTGCTGAACACGGCCCTCTCCGCCTTTTTCCTCGGGCTGGGCCGCACGCGCTTCGTCCTCTTCGCGACCGGCGCCATCACCCTCGGCAATGTTCTCTTCAACTGGTGGCTCATCTTCTCGCCGCCGTCGTGGGCGCCGTTCATCGCGCCCGGCGTTTCGGGCGCGGCATGGGGTACCATTCTCAGCTTCTTCATCGGCACCCTCATCTATCTCTCCTGGATCGCGGCCTCGCCATCCTGCCGCGGCTTTGGGCTGGCACGCGGGCGCAAGTTTCGTCCCGCCCTCATGGCGCGCCTGTTGCGCTTCGGCGCGCCGCAGGGCCTTCAAATGTTCATGGATCTCGCGGCCTTCACGGTCTTCGTTCTCCTGATCGCCCGCGTTGACTTCGCCGCCTTCACCGCCAGCAACGTCGCCCTGACGCTCAACCTCCTGATGTTCGGCCCCATGATGGGATTCTCCCAGGGCATCGGCATTCTCGTCGCCCGCTTCATCGGCGCAGGCACGCCGCGCCTTGCCGAGCACACCACCTCCGCGGGGCTTATCCTCGCCATCATCTATTCCGGCATTCTCTCCCTCCTCTTCGTCCTCATCCCCGACACGCTCACCGCCATTTTCCTGAGTGGCCAGGAAAGCGGCCCCGAATTCCAGCGCATCGTCTCCCTCGCCCGCCTCTATCTCTTCATGGCAGCCCTGTTCCAGATTGCCGACGCCTTTTCCCTCGCCACCACGGGAGCGCTGCGCGGCGCGGGCGACACGGCCTACATCATGTGGATCAGCGTGACAGTCCCCACATTCCTTTTGCTCATCCCCTCGATCCTTATACTTCTCCTGGGTGGGAGTGCCACCCTCATGTGGGTCTTTTGCGTTCTCACCATCGTCGGCTATGCCATAGCCTTCACGCTCCGCTACCGCGCCGGCCACTGGCGCCACTTCCGCGTCATCGAGCCCGACCTTGTTGCCCTCAGCACCGACGCCATTCCGACATTCCCCGCCATCACGGAGACGGCCAAGTGACCGCACCCTCGTCAGGGCACCCGTATCACGAACGCCCCGAAACCGACGGCGAGCTTCTTCCGGTCGTCGATGCCGGCGACCAGGTCATCGGGCTCGAGTCCCGCCGCCAGATTCACCTGCGCGGACTCCTTCACCGCGCGGTGCACGTGGTGCTCACCAACTCGCACGGAAAGCTCGTCCTGCAAAAGCGCAGCGAACGAAAAGACAACCTCCCGGGCTGGTGGGACGTGTCCGTCGGTGGCCACGTGGGCCCGGGCGAGACGTATCTCGCGGCCGCAATTCGCGAAACCGGCGAGGAAATGGGCCTCGCCAACACCCAACCCCGCTGGATTGGCCAATTGGCACCCGGAGCGGAAACCGGGTGGGAGTTCATTCATGTCTTCGCGCTCGAAACGGATGCACCGGTCCGGCCCGATCCATCCGAAATCAGCGATATTCAATGGCTCACGCCCGGGGAATACCTTCACCTCTCCGCGCATCAAGGCCCGGAATGGCGCGTTTCACCGGCGGGCAACCGGAGCATCCGCCTCTTTATCGCGACCCTTCGGCCCGATTGCGCTTGAGCCCCATAAACCACTTCCCCCAGCCTCATAAATGATTTCGGTCGTGTCGTTCGATACTCCCCTCGGAGGGTCCCCATGGAAACGGGCGGTCCTGGTTCGGGTGGTGGAGACTTGTCTTCCATTTCCCGGCGCCTCGAAGTTCTGGAGCAAAAGCTCAAGGAAGCAGAAAACGCTGACAGTGGTGCGCGCAAGACATCGCGTCTGGTCACCATCGTCATCGCCGCCGTCGCCGTTGCAGGCGTCCTTTATCTGCTGTACCCCGTCATCGATGCCTTCAACAATAGCGAGAGGTATTCAGAGGCCCTGTTTGCCGAGTTCGAGGAGACCGTGCAGCCGGCGGTCACGCGCGAACTTCAGCAAAGCATCCAGAAGGTCGGCCCCGAGATCGTGCGCCTGGCCCGCACGCAGCTCACCACCCGCCAGGAGGAAATCGTCGGCACCGTCGACAAGGAAATGACCGCGTTCTTCACTTCGATGGAGACCTTTGCCGAGACGGAATTGGCGGATCGCGTCACCTACGTCGAAACGGGCGTCAAGACCCGCTTCGCAAGCCTCTTCCCCGACCTTGCGGAGGACAAGGAGCGCTGGGAGATGATCCTCGGCAACGCGGACCTTGCCCTGGAGTCCGCTGTCGGCGAGATCGTGACCGAGAACTTCACGCCCCACCTCGAAGCGCTCGCGGGCATCGAAACCCGCCTGCGACAGTTCCCCATCCCCGAGCGCATCCAGCGTTTGGGCGACGCCGAACTGGGCGAGGAGTTCAACCGCGCCCTCGCGGAATACGCGATCGTCATCATCCGCGACCTGTTCCTGCATGGCGCGCAATCCCTCGACACCATCCCCGTGGCCACGGCCAACACC
>CAYTRP010000538.1:0-2543 GCA_964440195.1 uncultured Candidatus Sumerlaeota bacterium | reverse complement strand
GACTCCTGCCCAAAGGCGACCGCGATTCTCTTGAGTGGACGACGATTGACCATGGAGTTCTCCCTGGGAAACCAGTGCTCGACCGGCGGCCACCGGCCACCACTATCCTGCCAACCAGCATACCAACCAAACCACGATTCCACGGCGCTGTTTCGCAATCTCAGCCTGGCTGCGGTATGGGCCTCCCTCCAGCATCGCACGAAATCCGCGCGTTCCGTGATGAATCTGGTAGCGGCGAAGCTTGTCTTCGCCCGGTGTTGGCGCGGGAACTTTGTGTCCGGTTAGCAGGTCTTCGATCCGGATTCGGTATCGACCGTTTCGGATGCCGCTCCATAGCCAGGCTGGCACCGGCGCCAGGTCGCGACACACCGGGCGCAAAAAGAGGGATCGGCCCGCCTGGACCGATCCCCACCTCGCCATCATTCAATTCGCTCGTTGCCTCGAAGGAAACTATCCGCCGATCTGCGACATTCCGCGAATCGTATGCACATCGCCTTCCGCCACGCGGTGTCCCCACGGCTTGTACCACACGCCGCCGCGAATCCGTTGCAGGATATCGTCGTCACTCGCGCCCGCCCGCATCATGTCCCGGATGTTCACCTCGTCCGGGCGCAGCAGGCACAGGCGAAGGTTGCCATCGGAGGTCAGCCGAACCCGGTTGCAACTCTCGCAGAACGGCTCGGAGATCGGCGAGATGAACCCGATGGTTCCCTTTGCGCCCTTGATCTTCCAGGTTCGAGCCGGGTCCGACGGATCGGCCTGGATCGGCTCCAGCGGCCCGAACGTCTCCTCCAGCCGCTGCTGGGTCTCGGCGGAGGTCACCAACCCCTCGTCGTAGACGACTCCCACGCCTTCCATCGGCATGATTTCGAGGAACCGCACCTGCCACGGCCGGTCAATGGTCAGGCTCGCCATATCGGCCACCTGCGTCTCGTTCTGCCCGCGCAGCACCACGGTATTGAGCTTGATCGGGGTGAGTCCCACTTCATCGGCGGCCAGGATTCCCTGCCACACTAGGTCGAACCTGCCACCGCGGGTCATCGACTTGAACCGCACTGGATCCATGGTGTCGATGCTGACATTGATCCGGTCGAGCCCCGCCTCCTTGAGATCCGCCGCCATCCGGCCCAGCAACAACGCGTTCGTCGTCATCGACACCTCGCGGATGCCGGGGAATGACTTCATCTCGCGCACAAGGTCCACCAGGTGCGGCCGGATCGTCGGCTCGCCGCCGGTCAGGCGCAGCTTCGTGAAGCCAAGCTCGGCGCACAGTCCCACCACCCGGATCAGTTCGTCATCCGAGAGCATCTCGTCGCGCGGCTGGAACTTCATGCCCATTTCCGGCATGCAATACACGCACCGAAAGTTGCAGCGGTCCGTCAGCGAAATCCGCAGGTAGTTCATCCTGCGGCCAAACTGGTCTCGCACGCCCTTCGCGGCAACTGGATCGGTGATGAGGCGAACCGCGGATTCCATGAATAACTCCTTGATTGAGGAGGGAAGCAGGTACCGTACGAAGTTGGGGAGCCTAATAGTCAGATGCTGAGTACTGCACTCCCCTACCTTAACAGCCTCCGGCGGCGTGGTCAATCCGCCACGACTGAACGTACAGGCAATGATGTCCATCAATCGTGACACACTCCATCGCACCCCCGTCGGCGGACGGCCTCTCACCCACGCTCAATCCCGCCCCCAATGTACGGGGCGACGGCTCCGGCGACGGCAAGCGAATCGTTCCATACACGGCCCAGCCGGAGTCTGTCGCCCCTCATACGGAATCCGGATCGAAGCAATGCACTCCTGTTTCCCCGGATTCCGTATCAAACCTCCCGCCGGCGCAAGTCATCCGGCCCCAACATGATTGTTCGCCAGGTTGGCGGACTCTTCCTCGTTCGATGCGTTCACTGGGTGTATACGCCGCGACACCTCGTCATCCGCGCTTCTCGCCCGCCGCGCACGATCCCAGGCGCCAGTACGGAAGGGCGAACGATCGACCTTCAGCGCACGCCACGATGGCAAACCTCGATCGTGTATGCCCTTCCCGCTCACACCGCATCGTCCGGGCTCACACCACCCTCGAAAGGAATCCACATGACCATTGCCGCACACGACAACATCATTACCGCGCCAACAATAATTCCAAGGCCCACAATAATCAGGTCACCCCAAAAGCCCGTCGTTCCGGGCAAACTCACCCACGGAAGCCGGATAGATGGATTAATGGATAATTGTTGGCGAAAAAACATGCCGGAACCAAAGCCATCCTCACCAGCCGGAATCGCTCCCCCACCGGACTCCCACTGCCCTGGTCATGCCTTACGAAATCGGCGTCCCAATCCCCTCCAGCAGGTCAAGAATCCGGTCGACTTCCTCGATGCACATCACCGCGATGGTGTCCCCCGGCTTCGCATCCGCCAGCGCCGCCGAAAACGCCTCGAACTCTCCGGGATAGATCGGGATCGACTCACGGCCGGCTTCCCGCGCCCCGGCCGTCAGCAGCGCGGGTATCTCTCCCGTCACCCTCCCTCGCAGGTACTTCACCG
>CAYTRP010000537.1:0-2545 GCA_964440195.1 uncultured Candidatus Sumerlaeota bacterium | reverse complement strand
TGATCGAGGACCAGTCCGGCGATCAGATGAACGACCTGGAGTATCGTCGCAAGCAGCTCCTCAAGCTGCAGGAATCGGTCATCGACCTCGACGACATCTCTGCCGGCCTCTCGATCACTGACCTGACCCTCAACGATTTCCGAGTGGATCTGACCTCCTACTTGGCGACCCACCCGGGCGTTTTGGAGAAACTGCCACTCGGTTCCTTCGCTGTTGTCAGCAAATTCGGGTTGGGGCCGGTGGACATTCCACCTGGTGTGATCTTTTGCCTGCGGTCGGAGAAGGAAGCCGCAGGCCGAAGTGAATCAGACCACCCACTGGCTCCCCACTACCTCGTCCACGTTGGCGACGACGGCGCCGTGCTCCTCCCTCATTCCCAGTCCAAGAAGATTCTGGACCGGCTGAGGAAGCTGACTTTTGGCAGGGACATGCCCGACAACTGGGCGTGCGATCGATTCGACAAGATGACCCGCCATGGCGAGGATACACGCCGACTTCAGGAGCAACTCTCCGAGGCGATCCTCTCCATCGTGGGCAAGACGGAGGAGAGGGCTGTCGCCAGTCTCTTCAATCCCGAAGGGACTCATGCCTTGCAGGGCGAGTTCCATGGCAGCGGCGACTTCGAGGTCGTCGCCTATCTTGTCATTCTGCCCCCGGCGACATGATCACACTCGACTCCCTGATAGACGCACTCGCTCTCCCGGCCGATTGCCGGGTGGACCAGCGTGTGTCCAAGCGCTTGATCATCGATCAGGGTCTCCCCACGCCCGCCGACAAGAAGCGCGTGCAGGAGGGGATCGAGGACGTCCGTTGGGTGGCGGCCCTGAAGCCCAACCGCATCGGCGTCCTCCCGCGCGAGGACGATGTCCGCTCCTACCGCGAGATCGTCGTGATGACAGCGGAGCTGCGCCCCAAGGCCAAGGCCCCTCGTGTCGTCGAGCTTCTCCACCGGCTCGTCCCCCACCCGGTCCTGTTGGCCGTGGAACAAGCCGGCACAGTGACCGTCTCCGCCGCCCACAAGCGCTTCTCCCTCGGCGAGGGCGGCAAGATGGTGCTGGATGACGAACCTGTCCTGGCGCATCTGGAGCACGAAGCGCCCCCCGGATCCCCAGACGCGGCCTTTCTGGCCTCGCTGGCCCTTGCGGGCTTGCCCTCGGCAGACCTCTTTGACCTCTATCGCGGGTGGCTGGATCGCGTCGAGGCCCTCAAGGCCTCCCGGATCACCGGGCGGTTTACCCTTCCAGGCGCGCGAGCCGATTCCTTCCCCCGCGGCGAGGTAATCGCTGCCCACGAGCTTTTGACAGCTCGACTTGCCACGCTCCGGCGCCAGGCCCGGGCCGAGAAACAGATCAACCGCCGGGTGGAGCTGAACCTAGAGATCAAGAAGCTGGAAGCCGAGTTGGCCACTATCGCCCGACAACTGGGCTGACGGACAGAACCAAGGGAGCACGTGCCGTTATCATGGAGAAGATCACCAAGGACCATCCCGCCGCCCAGTCCGCCGACATCGTGGCGGCCCACATCGCCCGGCTGAAGGAGCTGTTCCCCGAGGCCGTGACCGAGGGGGGCATCGACTTTGAGGTGCTGCGCCAGCTCCTGGGCGACGAGGTGGACGATCGCGACGAGAAGTATGGCTTGAACTGGAACGGCAAACGCCGCGCCCGCCAACTTGCCCTGACGCCCTCCTTGGGCACGCTGCGCCCCTGCCCCGAGGAAAGCGTGGACTGGGACACGACGAAGAACATCTTCATTGAAGGCGACAACCTGGAGGTCCTCAAGCTCCTCCAGAAGTCCTACGCCGGGAAGGTGAAGCTCATCTACATCGACCCTCCATACAACACGGGGAAGGACTTCGTGTACAAGGATGACTTCCAGGACAACATCAAGAACTACCAGATGCTCATCGGGGCGCGGGACAGCGATGGGCGGGTGATTGAGGCCAATGCGGAATCGTCGGGGCGTTTACACACAAACTGGCTAAACATGATGACGCCGCGGATCAGACTTATGCGTAGTCTCTTGAGTGAAGATGGAGTCTTGCTAGTCTCCATCAACGACTTAGAACTCCATAACCTGAGGCACCTTCTGGATGATGCATTCGGACAGGAGAACTTCTTGTGTACATTCGTTTGGAATAATGAGGGAAACATCGACCAACAGAGCAAGATCAAAGGGGTTCACGAATACATCATCGCTTATGCCCGCAACGAACGATCTGTTCCTCGCCCTCGGGTTATCGACCCGAACATTGAAGAAACAAGCAAGCTGTACAATGATCAGATTGAAAACTCCATCACCAAGAATGGGCCTGCGAACCCGCCCTCTGAAGTGATTTTGCCAACCGGGTTTCCAGCCTCTTTCGATGCGGGCACCGTTGGGGTCCGAGATGACAAGTGGCCTCATGTTCGAGAAGAGATCGTCGTACAAGATGGAGCACTTGCCAAACCGGCAAGAGTCTACAGCGGCTGGAGTTCGAGGAACCTACTGGACTTGTTCATCAACAACGGGTGCGAGCCTATCTTGGACAGCACGGGTCAAAGCACAC
>CAYTRP010000536.1:0-2549 GCA_964440195.1 uncultured Candidatus Sumerlaeota bacterium | reverse complement strand
GCGACCGGGGAGACAAAAGACCCCGAATCCGCTTTTTGTCCGATCCACCACTTTCCGACATCCTTGAAGTTAGAGAATCCCGTGCCAATTGTCGTCGATGGGGCCGGCCGGGGAGGGGGGTGGGAGTGTCCTCACGTCCCCGAACATGCAGACCGGCGGGAACCGGATAGGTTTGTTCTTGATTTCAAGGGAGTTACGTGATCGGCCCACAATTGGGCGGCGCGTGAGGGGGGCAAAGGGCGAGCCGGACGGCGAGTGGTCCAGCCTGGACCGGAACTGTGCGCAAATCCGCGCTTAGCCCACCGCTTGTTCGCGGTACTGCAACTCGAAGAGCCGGCGGTAAAGCCCATCGCGTCGGAGCAGTTCGCGATGGGTGCCCTGCTCGATGAGTTCGCCGTGGCGCAAGACGAGGATTTGATCGGCTTGCTGGATGGTGGAAAGACGGTGCGCGATGACAACGGCGGTGCGTCCGGCGCACAAACGCACCAAAGCATCCTGGATGAGCCTTTCCGTCTCGGTGTCGATGTGGGAGGTGGCCTCGTCGAGGATGAGGATTTCGGTGTCGAAAGCGAGGGCGCGCGCGAAGGCGAGCAGTTGGCGCTGGCCGACGCTGAGGGTGGCGCCTCGTTCCATGACGCGCGCCTCGTAGCCTTGGGCGAGGCGATCGATGAAGGAGTCGGCGTGGACGGCGCGGGCGACGTCGCGCACCGTGGCGTCGCCGATGGCGTCGTTGCCGAGGCGGATGTTGTCGGCGACGGTGCCGCGGAAGAGAAAGACATCCTGCAACACGATGGCGATGCGTGCGCGGAGTTCCTGCTGGCGCATCTCGCGGATGTCGACGCCGTCGATGAGGATGCGGCCCTTCTGGATGTCGTAGAAGCGGCAGAGGAGGGACATGAGGGTGGTCTTGCCGGAGCCGGTGGGCCCGACGATGGCCACGCTCTGGCCCGGCTCGATGCGGAATGACACGCCCTTGAGGATCCAATCCTCGTCGTTGTAGGCGAACCAGACGTTGTCGAACTCGATGGAGCCCCGGAAGACGGGGACCTCGACGGGGGCGGGGGGATCGGCGATGGCGGGCACGGTGTCCATGAGCTTGAAGATGCGCTCGCCGGCGGCCAGGGCGGATTGGAGGAGGTTGAATTTCTCGGAGAGGTCGCGAACGGGTTGGAAGAAGCGTTCCAGGAGCGTGACGAAGAGGAAGAGTTCGCCGACCGTGACGCGACCGGCGAGGAATTGCTGGCCCCCCTGCCAGATGACGAGGGCGACGCCGAAGGCGGAGATGACTTCAATGACCGGGAAGTAGACGGCGTAGGCAAAGAGGGTGCGGTTGTGGGCGTCGCGGTGGAGGTCGTTGAGGTCCTCGAAGTGGGCGAACTGGCGGGCTTGGCGCGTGTTGGCCTGGACGACCTTCATGCCCGAGACGTTTTCCTGCACGTGGGTGTTCAGGCGCGAGAGGCGCAGGCGGGTGAGGCGGTAACCGATGCGGATCCTGCCGCGAAACCACCAGGACAGCAGCAGCACGGGGGGAACGATGGCCAGCGTCCACAGGGCGAGCCACGGGTTGTACCAGAACAGGATCGCGTAGATCCCCAGGAGCATGAAGACCTGTTGGAAGATGCCGATGACGCCCTGGGAGAAGAGTTCGTTGAGGACGTTGATGTCGCTGGTGATGCGGGTGACGAGCCAGCCGACGGGTTTCTTGTCGTAGAAGGAGAGGGACTGCTTTTGCAGGTGCCCGAGAAGGTCCATGCGCAGGTCGCGCATGGAATCCTGGCCGATGCGGGCGATGAGGCAGGAGTTCCAGGCCTCGATGCCGAGGGTGACGACCATGATGAGGCCGAGCGCGGCGAGGATTCCCGGCAGGTCGCCCATGCGGCCGGCCATGATGAAGTCGTCGATGAGGACCTTTATGAGAATGGAGGGAACGAGGACAAGGAGCGAGAGAAGGATGGAGAGGAAGATGCCCAGGGCGATGGACGCGCGGCGGGGCGCGAGGTAGCGCGCGAGACGCCGGATCTGCGTCCAATCCTCGAAGCTCTCGTGGGCTTCTTCCTCCTGGAGGTCGTGGAGACGGCGTTTGGCCATGGGGGGCGGGCGGCGAGGGAACCGGTGTCGGTATGTGTGGTGCGAGGGGCGGGTGCGGTTATCCGGCGACTTCGACTTCTTCTTCGAGGAGCTGCTTGCGGTGCAGTTCGGCGTACAATCCCGGGCGGGCGAGGAGTTGGTCGTGCGTGCCGCGGGCGGTGATGCGGCCCTCCTCGAGGACGATGATCTCGTCGGCGAGGGAGACGGTGGAGATGCGGTGCGAGATGAGGACGGTGGTGCGGTCGCGCATCACCTCGCGCAGGGAGGAGAGGATGGCGTCCTCGGTGTGGGCATCGACGGCGGAGAGGGTGTCGTCGAGGATGAGGATGTCGGGATCGCGGACGAAGGCGCGGGCCATGCAGACGCGTTGTTTCTGGCCCCCGGAGAGGTTGATGCCGCGCTCCCCGAGCAGGGTGTCGTAGCCCTTGGGGAATTCGCCGACGTCCACAAGGACATCGTCG
>CAYTRP010000535.1:0-2555 GCA_964440195.1 uncultured Candidatus Sumerlaeota bacterium | reverse complement strand
ATCGACCTCGGCCGCGAGCGGGTCGGGGTGCTGATGGGGTTCGCGGGGTAGGGCCAGCCGCGGGGCGCCTTGGCGCCGGGATTGCGGTCGGTCCGGCGCCGGGAGCATGCGATCTTCTCTCCGCCGAATATTGGCGGAGCGATGGTCGTTCAGCGCATCGTGCATGGCGTAGGCAACGCCGGGGCGCTGGGCTGGTCCGAGCGCAGCGGCGGGCAGGTGGTGGGTGCGGGCAGCCACCGTACTTGCCACCTGCGGCTTCTTCGGATCGAAGGAGCGGTTCATGGCCAGTCCTGAGGAATGCCCTTCGGAGCACAGGCCGTCATTCCGGCCTCCCTGCACGGCTCCCCTATCATCAACACCCGATGCCCGTGGAGCATTGCCGGCTCGTTCCCGAAATGATACAAGCATTACCTGCGTCAGGCGCTGGCTGACCGCGGCGCCGGAGCCTCCTGACCTAATATTCGCGGAAGGGGTGTTATATCCGGGAGGCGCTGGCCGTGAAGTTCCGAATGACATTAGCTCTTTCGTGCTTGCTCGCGATCGCGGGGCCGTCGGCCGGGCATGCCGCCACCGTGAACTTCAGCTTCGGGTTCACCGGTGGCGACGGCCCGGTCCGCGGCCTGATCCTCGGCCTGGAGGACAATGCCACCGGCCCGGCGACCAGCGTGCGGATCACGTCGGCGGCCTTCGGCACGGGCGAGTATGCGCCCGATTTCGACGCCCCGCCGCACAGTTTCAGCGTGTCCGACGGGGTGCTCACGTCGATGTCGTTCGTGTCCTTCGGCCGGTTCAACGATCCGCCCAAGGTGACCTGCTGCACGCTCGCCATGTTCGGATCCCCCCCGGCCATGGGGGCGAGTTTGTGGGATTCCCCGGAGCCAATTCTTCTCAACCCCGGCCACGTGACCGACTTCGTCGCCACCCGGCTGGTGGGCGACCCGCCCCCGCCGGCCCCCGTGCCCTTGCCGGCGCCGATCCTGCTGCTCGGTGCGGCCCTGGCCGGACTCGGCTTGCTGGGGCGATCCCGGCGGCGCTTTCGGGCCGCCTAGCGCGGCGCCGATCTTTCGGAGGGCCGGCGGTTGGCCTGCGGCGGCGGCGGCGCGGAGGCGTCACCCGTCGATCTTCAGGGCGTTGATGAAGGCCTCCTGCGGGATCTCCACCCGGCCGAACTGGCGCATCTTCTTCTTCCCGCCTTCTGCCTGTCCAGCAGCTTGCGTTTCCTCGTGGTGTCACCGCCGCAAGATTGTGGCCGGACGCTACGCTGACGTGAGCGAGGTGGTGCGGGGCTGCGCCGGCACGAGCGGGGCATGGCCGCGTTCCGCGCGCTCAAGGCCGATCTGGAGGATCAGGCGCGGCAAACCGAGGCTGGGCTCGCGAAGCCGTTCGACCCGCAGGCGTTCGAGCCACGCGCCTTCCGGTGAACGCGCCGGAGGGAGAGCTTCTCCTCACCGCCGCCGCCGAGGCCGACCTGGAGGAAATCCGGAACTGCACGGAGGCGACATGGGGCGCAGTGGTTGGCCTACTACGGCAGCATCATCGAGGCGTTCGAGCGGATCGTGGCGTTTCCGCTGGCGGGGGCGGGCGCGGGACGCCTTCGTGCGCGGCCTGCGCTCGGTGCGGTGCCGCGAGCATGTGATCTTCTACCTGCCCGGCGAAGGCGGAACGGTCGTGGTCCAGCGCATCCTGCACGGCGCGCGGAATGCGGAGGCGCTGCGCTGGGACGGGGCGGAGGAATAGGGGTGGTGGCGGATGCGAGCGCCCACAATACTTGCTTGATTGCTTCTATTGAGTTTGAAAGGTATCAGGTGATTTACGATTTGCGCCCTTCGCCGCGTGCTGAAAATCGAGCGGATTCTTGATCCTAGGCGCTCGCGCCCAAGCTTCTCCATCATGAAGAACCGTCACGTTTCCATACCCAAGCCATCGACCCAAGAGCGATCTTTCGACCTCAATTGCGATTGCTGTTTCCAAGGGCAGACTGCGGATTCGTTCCGAGAAGATCCCTCTTTTGTGTACGATATGACGATCTGTCACACCCATATAAGTGAAATTAGAGATAATTTTGGTGCATTTTGCCCAAACTGCAAAGTAAAATAACACTCCAATACTTATTGACATGGGTATGGCGTCTTGTGTCAAGGTAAATAAAACAGAAAAAAACAACGAAACGGCCATAGAAACATAATAGGGGAAAAATCGCATCCAGTGTGGCTCAGCGTAGCAAATTACCTCGCCAATATACTCACTTTTTCGGCTATCCATTCGCATTATTATGCTTCACGCATAGCGGTCTTCGAATGCCGGAGAGTTCCATTGGAATATTCTAGCCATAACGGCGGCTACGCGCTTCGCGTCATAGTTCATGATACCCTCCGTTGTCGTCTGGCGTCAGCGACTCACTGGCGTTCAGCAATTCGATGCCGCAGACGGTCCCCGTCGCGTCGATATCGACGAGGAAATCCGAGGTCACCTCGATGGTCTCCACCTCGCCCTGCCGCTTGCGGAGGCGGATGTAGGCGACGTTGGCCTTGGGGTCGTAGGAGAGCTTCATCGCG